>NVSH01000010.1 GCA_002401185.1 Gammaproteobacteria bacterium
TGGATCTTGGACTTGACGTTCTCGATGGGATCGTTGGCCTCGACCTCGAGCGCGATGGTCTTGCCTGTCAGCGTCTTGACGAAGATCTGCATGGTGTGGATGAGTGGTAGTGTGGTGTTGATGTGGGTAGATATGGGACGATTCCTTGTGTGAAACAGAACCAACCACGGTGGTTGCAAATGGGCGACATCGATCACTCTTCATTCAGTGAGACACAGGTTGATCAAGACGGGCGGTAGCAAAGTCGCGCAGTCTTTGCAACGAAGAAAAGATGAGTGGTGAAATGGTTGTGGTGATTGTTAAATTTAATTTCGTCTTTTTTCAACCTCCCTCGTCATACATGTATAGATAAAACATGATGAGGATCAAAAATGGTGAAAATAGTTAGCTTAAAAATCTGCCCGTTTGTCCAACGGATTACCGCATTGCTTGAAGCAAAAAACATKTCTTACGAAATTGAGTATATTAGTTTAGGCAATAAACCCGATTGGTTTTKAGACATTTCACCGAACGGYCAGGTGCCTATATTGATCACAGAGATGGGGASTKCATTATTTGAATCTGATGCTATTGCTGAATATCTGGATGAGATCTCTCCTCCGTTGGAAGAGGATTTAACATCTGAACAGCGTGCTCTTAACCGGGCATGGAGCTATCTTGGATCAAAACATTATCTTGTCCAATGTTCAGCCATGCAAAGCAGAGATCTTGRTACATTGCAGGAGCGCCGAAAAAAACTGGATCCAGCTGGGCCCAGCTTCTGGCATACAGGCCTGCGGCGAAACCGGTGAAGGGCGTATGCTGGAAGTCAGCGACATCATGCTCGCTCTCGGTCGAAGTTTCAAAAGTGGTGCTTTACAAGGCGTGAATGTTGTTGTCACCGCCGGGCCAACCTATGAAGCCATCGACCCCGTACGTTTTATCGGCAACCGCAGCTCTGGACGTATGGGTTACGCCATCGCAGAAGCTGCCCGCGAAGCAGGTGCCAGGGTCACGTTGATAAGCGGCCCTAGCCACCTAACCGCACCAGACGATATCAACTTTACCGCCGTCGAATCTGCCGAACAAATGCAACGTGCCGTATTATCAACGATTGACCAATGTCATATCTATATATCAACAGCGGCAATTTCCGATTATCGCGTAGCTGATATTGCCAGGCAAAAAATCAAAAAAAACCAAGACACATTAACCTTACAGTTAACAAAAAATGACGACATCATCTCTGCCGTGGCACAACATAATGCCAGGCCTTACGTCGTTGGCTTTGCTGCTGAAACAGAAAACGTTATCGCCAATGCACAAGAAAAACTGCGACGTAAAAATCTAGACATGATCGTCGCAAACGACGTAAGTGACAGTCTCGGTGACATTACCGGTGAATCCGACGTACCAAAAATAGGCTTCAACAGTGAGTACAATGCATTGCATGTTTTTTGGCGGAACCCACTTTCTAAAAATAATACGCCAACAATAAATGAACAATACTTTGATATTGCGCGTAAATCACATTTGGCCAGGCAATTAATAGCCATTATCGCCAGACAATATAAGATGAATAAAACACAACATGCAAAAGATACAGCTTAAGATACTCGATGCGCGCATCGGCAAAGAAATTGCACTACCAGAATATGCTACTGATGGTTCTGCCGGCATGGACTTACGCGCCGCCTTCGACAAAACCACCACGATAACACCCGGTGAAACCCTTTTAATTCCTACCGGTTTGGCTATCTACGTCGAAAACCCAAACATGGCCGCAATCATTCTTCCCCGCTCGGGTCTGGGTCATAAACATGGCATCGTATTAGGCAACCTCGTCGGCTTAATCGACTCAGATTATCAGGGACAGCTCTTTGTTTCCTGCTGGAACCGCAGCAATAAAGATTTCAGCATCGCCATCGGTGATCGCATCGCACAATTGGTGTTGGTGCCCGTGATTCAAGCCGAATTTGAAATCGTGAATGATTTTACGAAATCGCATCGTGGTGCAGGTGGTTTTGGTCACTCCGGTACAAACTAACGGTTATAGCAACTACACTCTAACAAGAGAGACTAAACGTTGCCGTATTATGACCATAAATAAAGCTATTTTCCGTGCCTACGATATTCGAGGTATCGTCCAAACCGCGCTGACACCCGACACCGTGCAACGGATTGGTCAGGCCTTTGCTAGTGAAGCGTTATCTCAAAATCAGCACACCGTAATTATCGGCAGAGATGGACGCAACTCCAGCCCCGAACTAGCGCAACAGCTTAGTGATGGCTTACGTGCGGGTGGTTGCGATGTTATCGATATCGGCATGGTGTCTACGCCAATGCTGTATTACGCCACGCACAAATTAAAAACCGGCACGGGCATTATGGTAACGGGTAGCCATAATCCACCAGAATACAATGGACTTAAGTTACTCATTGCAGGAAATACACTGTATGGCGAGAGTATTCAAACACTCTACCAAAGACTTGTTAATGGCCAGCTTAATGAAGGTGCAGGTGAATACAGCCAAAAAGACATCATTCCTGATTATTTAGATACTATCGTCAATGACATCAAACTTGAAAGGCCATTAAAGATTGCCATCGATTGTGGTAACGGTACTGCCGGTATCGTCGCAACCGAATTATTTACTCGATTGGGTTGTGATGTAACACCATTGTATTGTGACGTCGATGGCAACTTTCCGAACCACCACCCTGACCCTTCCAAACCGGAAAATCTCATCGATCTACAAAACGCTATAAAAGAAAATTCTCTTGATATCGGTTTCGCCTTTGATGGTGATGCTGACCGTGTAGGCGTACTTGATAATGAGCAGAATATACTATGGCCCGATCGACAATTGATGTTGTTTGCCGCCGATGTATTAAAACGAAAACCCGGCGCATTGATTATCTATGATATTAAATCCACCTCTAACCTGGATGACTACATTAAAAATCTTGGCGGAAATTCACTGATGTGGAAATCCGGTCATTCATTCATCAAAGCTAAAATGAAAGAAACTGCTGCTGAACTCGCCGGGGAAATGAGCGGCCATATCTTCTTTAAAGAACGCTGGTTTGGTTTTGATGATGGCCTATACAGTGCCGCGCGAATGCTAGAAATCCTTAGTCAGCACAGCGAGAGCAGTTCAGTTATTTTTCAAACATTACCCGACAGTATTAATACCCCTGAATTACAAATACCTTTTGCTGAAGGCGAGCATTACCAATTCATGAAAAAATTTATTGCAAACACCAACTTTTCTAATGCCGAAACCATAACCATTGATGGTATCCGTGTAAACTTCAGTGACGGCTGGGGGTTAATTCGGCCTTCGCACACCACGCCATGCCTGGTGTTACGTTTTGAAGCGAGTGATGAAAGTAGCTTGATAAAAATACAAAATATTTTCCGTAAAAAAATACTGGCCATCGACAGCAGTTTACATTTGCCTTTTTAAGTAAGATACGGGCACAATAACACCGTTTAAATTAATATTACCGAGGATCGCCGTGGACAAAAATTCCGCCAACAATATTGCCAGCGTTTTATCAGAGGCTTTACCTTACCTGCAACGCCTCAACAAAAAGACCATCGTCATAAAATTCGGCGGTAATGCGATGGTAGATGAGGCCCTAAAAAACAGCTTTGCTCGCGATATCGTTTTATTAAAACAGGTTGGTGTAAACCCTGTCGTGGTACACGGCGGCGGCCCTCAGATCGGTAAGCTACTGGAAAAAATTGGCAAAGAATCAAAATTTATCGACGGCATGCGCGTTACCGATAGTGAAACCATGGATGTGGTTGAAATGGTGCTGGGCGGCCTGGTCAATAAAAGTATCGTTACCTTAATCAACCACAATGGCGGACAAGCCGTCGGCCTAACCGGTAAAGATGGCTCCATGATCCGTGCAAAAAAAATGGAAATCACACGCAAATCGGCCGAGTCGTCCACATCTGAAATCATCGACCTGGGGCATGTCGGCGAAGTAACAACGATAGATCCTTCCATTGTAAACACACTGGATGCAGGTAATTTTATTCCAGTCATCGCACCCATCGGGGTTGGCGATGATGCCACGTCTTACAATATCAATGCCGATATCGTAGCGGGGAAAATGGCGGCGGTATTAGGTGCTGAAAAGTTATTATTACTTACCAACACACCCGGCATCCTCGACAAGCAGAACAATATCCTTACCGGGCTTGATGCTAAAAAAGTGAATGATTTGATCAAAGACGGCACTATCACCGGCGGCATGCTACCCAAGGTAAACTGTGCACTCGATGCTGTTAATTCAGGCGTGAAAACATCACACATTATCGATGGTCGCGTAGAACACGCCGTGTTACTCGAATTATTAACCGACGAGGGGGTCGGCACACTGATTAAATCATAATAATTAAAAATGACTTACCTGGTCGCCGGACAGGCCGTTAAAATTTTAAAGCTCGTTACGTTCCCGTGCAATTTGTTCACGCCAAGCTTTTCGTTCAGCTTTTAATATTCTGAATCGGTCGATATAGTCATTAAATTGTACGGTAGTTTTATCTCGTCGAAGCTCATGAGCTCGCATCACCTTGGTTTGTACCTTTACCTGATGTTTTTCACCGTTAATTAGGTCATACACACTAGCAGGCACTTCACGGTTTGACTCTTTTATGGCGATTACTCGTGCCTCTAAGTTAGTCAGTTTAAGTTTTGAATTTTCTATTATCGTCGCGGCTAGTTTAATCTGCGCACCTACGGCATCTAACCTGGCATCGCGTGCCACGATCAAATCACGCTCGGTTGTATAAGTATCGAGCAAAACACGATCACGCTGTCGTTTGCGTTTTTCGATCAATGCCTTTTTATCAAGCTCCTTCTGTAAACGTCTTGCTTGTGCTTTTTGCTCGGGTGTTTTAGCCGCTTCCTGGCGACGAATTATTACACCTTGCTCATTTAACTCGACGTGCTCTTTTAACTGAAATTGCGGAGGTATTCTGTCGCCAAAATGAATCTGTCCTGTTTCATCCGCCCACTTGTACATCTTTGCCTGAGCAACAAAAGAAGTACTAATAATAATTGCCGACAAGACAAGCAACACAAAACGCATTCTGCACATCCTCAAAGAATATTTACTGATAAACTACGACATCCCTAATAATTGTCATGAAACGACATTTTGTTACGCTTAAACTTTGTGTTTTGCGGTATGAGCATTTGCAAATATTCGGCACCACACGCATTCAACACAAATCGAAATACCATAAACAAACCCTGCTCAATACAAACTTAAATAAGAAACACCTTTAGATTATAGGCATAAATCCAGAAGAATCGAGCAAAATACACATGGCTGAACAACTTCTTATTTTCATCATCTCACTGATTGCTAACCTATTTTCCGCTTTATCCGGAGGCGGTGCCGGCCTAATCCAGTTACCCGCACTACTTTTTTTAGGACTGCCTTTTGGCACCGCACTTGCCACACACAAAGTAGCCACCATCGCCCTGGGTATTGGTGCAACTGCTCGGCATATAAAAGACAATAAAATAGAAAAGGATTTCGCACTGCTTATAGTCCTTGCAGGTGTTCCCGGCGTTATCCTTGGCGCCAGCTTTATCCTGCAAATCCCCGACCAAACTGCAAAACTCGCACTCGGTTTTTTAACCATGGGACTTGGTATTTATTCTTTTTTTTCACCTGAACTTGGTCAACAATATCACGTTAAAAACAGACATATCCGAGGTTACATAACAGGTGCTCTGGTTTTATTTGTCATCGGCATCCTCAATGGTTCGCTGACTTCTGGTACCGGCTTATTCGTCACCTTATGGCTTATCCGATGGTTTGGCTTTGACTACAAACTCGCCGTTGCATACACATTGGTCTTCGTTGGTTTATTCTGGAACACGTCTGGTGCGATTACGTTAGGCTTACTAGGCGATATTCATTGGTTGTGGATTCCGGCATTATTGTTAGGCTCATTTATTGGAGGTTATGCCGGCGCACATTTATCAATCGTGAAAGGTAACAAAATAATAAAACGAAGCTTTGAAGTGGTTACCATTCTTATCGGGTTAAAACTCATATTTAGTTAAACCAAAAACAAAAAACCAGCAACAAAGGATGATACACAACACCCTTTATTGCTGGTCAGATTAATGACACTCAGTAGTGAATCCTAAGCTTTTTTAAGTCTCCTGCTCGCAACAAGTCCAAATGCACCTAAAGCCAACAACATTAGTGTTCCTGGAAGAGGCACAGCCGCAGAAGTTCCTGTTGCCAGATAAGTCGGATTACTCGCATATTGTCCGTTACCCCAATAAAAATCAACAATCGCATTGTTTGCATTAATATTTAAATAGTTATTTACGAAATTAACAGTAACCGTACGCATACTTGCAATAGCATCAGTAAGTGACGAAGTATATCGACTCCAGGTATACGGGTTACTCCAATTACCTGTGTTACCACTGGTCGATAATGACTTATTATCAAATACTGAGGTCGACCAGCTGTTTGAATGATATCCCGATGTAGGACCTGCCCATAAGTCACCGTTATAACGAATACTGAGTTGATTATTGCTCCAGAACGATGGTGAGTCATATCCAGACATATCGCCATCAACCGTAAACGTTAACGAATTGCTGGTGTAGCTAACATCACTGAATGTTAACAAAGCATTGGCAGAACTAGCCCATAACGAAGCGGCTAAAATTAAGATAGTACGAGTAAGTTTCATTGTGATTTCCTTTTTTAATTAATAATCATAGTTGGCAATGCACTTAGCATGCCAACTATTAAAATTACTCAAGGTCACAATAAATTACTAATAAATCAATGGCTTACTTTTTTATATTTTTAAGCTTCACGTATAAAAATTACTAAAATCTGACACATTTGTGTCTGGATTTCGACAAAATACTGCTGCATGACAAAACCCAGTGGGATTACTTGCAATGACTTTGGCCGTTTGCAACATCAAACCCCATACTGTTGTCGATAGTCTTCCATGGACTCAAGATACAGGCCAAATGACGCATCCAATGCCAGGTAGTCGATGAGATCTGTCATGGTAATAATACTGAAGACATCAATACCATAATCACGATTGACTTCTTGAATGGCTGATAGCTCCCCTTTACCTTTTTCCTGACGATCAAGCGCGATCAACACAGCGGTGGTGTTTGCATCTTCTGCTTTTATTATATCGACCGCTTCTCGGATAGCCGTACCCGCGGTAATCACATCATCAACAATAAGCACATTACCTTTTAACTGAGCACCGACAATCAAGCCACCCTCGCCATGATCTTTCGCTTCTTTACGATTAAAGGCATACGGTTTATCGATATCATGATTAACGGCAAGTGCATAAACGATGGCAGACACGAGCGGGATACCTTTGTATGCAGGACCAAACAGAACATCGTAATCGATATTATGATCAATAATCGTTTGCGCATAACAGCTGCCTAGTTCCGCCAGTGCGTAACCGCTATTAAACAGCCCTGCGTTAAAAAAATAAGGGCTAATGCGTCCGGATTTAAGCGTGAACTCACCGAAGCGAAGCACTTTATATTTAACCGCCAGATCAATAAAACGTTTTTTATTTTTTTGCATATTTCACCTGTATTGCGTACACGAATTATACGTTATTTTAAATTTGTCATGACCAGCGTTGCTAAGATATTTTATCGCATCAGTGATTATCAACATCATGTTTAACGCTATATGACATAACGGTTGATAACAGTTTCAGGTATCATAGGTTTTCGTACAATAAGAAGCTTTCTTTAAAAAAGACAATCATGCGTATTATCTCAGCTAACACCAACGGTATTCGTGCCGCCGCTAAAAAAGGTTTTTTTGACTGGTTAAAAAAAGTTGATGCAGACGTAGTCTGTATCCAGGAAACCAAAGCGCAATTCCACCAGCTCAGCGATGCGGTATTTTCGCCTGAAGGCTATTATTGCGAATACCATGATGCACAAAAAAAAGGCTACAGTGGCGTCGCTATCTACAGCAAGGTAAAACCTAAAAAAGTCCACAAAGGTATCGGCTGGTACGATATCGATCTCGAAGGACGATTCATCGAGTTTCAGTTTGAAAAGCTCAGTGTCATTTCGCTGTACATGCATTCCGGCTCTGCCAGCGAAGAACGCCAAAATGTGAAGTTCGATTTTCTTGAAAGATTTGCCGGTTACCTGCAAGCCCTGCGCCGCAAGCGCCGTGAATTTATCATTTGTGGCGACTGGAATATCGCACACAAAAATATCGATATTAAAAATTGGCGGGGCAATCAGAAAAATTCTGGTTTTCTGCCCGAAGAAAGGGCATGGATGGACACACTGCTTAATGACATCGGTTTTGTTGATGCCTTTCGTGAGGTCAATCAACTACCAGACCAATATACCTGGTGGTCCAACCGTGGCCAGGCATGGGCCAACAATACCGGCTGGCGTATCGACTACCAGATGATTACACCCAAACTAAAACCGCAGGTAAAAGCTGTCGACATCTATAAAGATGAACGTTTCTCCGACCACTCACCGTTAATTATTGATTACGACTACACCTTAACGTAGGCGACCAATACACCCTTGAAACACACGCAACCAAAACTCGAGTTACATAAATCTTCCTGGCAACACGTTTTTAACTCATTGTTTACCGGACGCATGCTACTGGCTTTTGTCATGGGCTTTTCTGGGGGACTGCCTTTACTGCTCACCGGTTCTCTATTGCAGGCATGGATGTTCGACGTCAATGTTGACCTCGGCACCATCGGTTTATTCGCGCTAGTCGGTCTGCCTTATACACTGAAATTCGTCTGGGCACCGTTGATGGATCGCTACACGCCTGCTTTACTTGGTCGGCGTCGCGGCTGGTTGTTTATCTGGCAGCTCTGTCTAACCGTTTCCATCGCCCTGCTGGGTTTTTCTAACCCGTCACAGTTATTATGGGTGACCGCACTCGCGGCCTTGCTGCTCAGTTTTTTTTCAGCCAGTCAGGATATCGTTATCGACGCTTACCGCCGAGAGTCGCTGGAAGATGATGAGCAAGGTATGGGTGCTTCGCTCTACGTGGGCGGTTACCGGACAGGCATGCTACTGGCAACGGGTGGTGGCCTGTTCCTTGCCGACCACCTGGCATATCACTGGGTATATTTAATCATGGCAACAGCCATGAGCGCCGGTTTAGTCGCAACACTGCTCGCACCCGAACCTGACACTGCACACGGTAAACCGGCAACCTTAAAGGAAGCGGTAAGCGCTCCTTTTAAAGAATATTTTACCCGTGACTACGCCATCATCATTTTAGTCTTTGTGTTCTTGTACAAAGTGGGCGATACCATGGCAGGGCAGATGACCACACCTTTATATCTCGATTTAGGCTTCACTAAATCGGAGATAGCGGGTATCGTCAAAATATTTGGTTTTCCAATTACCCTTGCTGGCACCTTTGTTGGTGGCGTCCTCGTTATGCGCCTTGGTATTTATAAATGTTTACTCTGGTTTGGCGTACTGCAATCTATCTCTACCGCTGGTTTCATCTGGCTGGTAAGCATGGGCGACAGCCTGTTTGCACTTACCGTGGTCATCGCTTTTGAAAACTTAAGCGCCGGCCTGGGTACGGCCGCTTATATCGGCTTTATTGCCAGCCTGACCGATAAACGTTTCACCGCAACCCAGTTTGCTTTATTAACCAGCTTTATGGGCATGCCTCGCGTATTTGCGGCAGCCCCCACCGGTTATATGGTTGGCACCTTTGGCTGGTCAGGTTTCTTTTTATTCTGCACACTGATCGCCATTCCTGGCATTTTGCTCATTATCTGGTTACGCCGACGACTATTAAACACAAACCATTTTTAATCGTTGGCATTTCGACCGGAGCTAAAGTGCACTCTTTCTAATTCGCGTAAAAATATGATGGAACTTTACTATATTAGACTATACTAATGTATAATGATAACTGCGTATGCAAAAGCAGGCAATTATTAGCATCCTGCCCATACCGGTTTTCTCAAGTAACGATAGAGAACAGTGTAAAAAACATTCAAAGGTAAACCCATGACCCATTTAACGTGTGACGAAATACGCCAAACCCTGCAAAAAGGCGCAACGCTACTCGATGTTCGCAATGTCGACGAATTTAGTCGCGGCGCATTACCTGACGCGACCAATATCCCCTTGGCTCTTTTGTCCGTCGTCGCACAGCAGCAGCTAGACAAAAACAACCCCATACTGGTTTACTGCCAGGCGGGTGGCCGCGCTATGATGGCCGAAAAAATATTGATTAACATGGGATTTAACGATATCACTAATATCGGTGGTATTGAGCACTACCCAAATTGTCACTAAAAAATTATACTCAAACATTACCCAGGGAGCGATATGATGAGAATCGAACAATTATTTGATCGGGCCACGAGTACCTACAGCTATTTGTTATGGGATGAAAAAACGCGACAGGCCGCACTAATTGATTCTGTCAAAGAGCAAGTCGCACGTGATACAAATTTCATAGAACAACTCGGCCTCAAGCTCAAGTACACCATGGAAACGCACATACACGCTGACCACGTTACTGGCTCTGGTTTACTACGAGATAAATTTAACAGTCAAGCAGCGGTGCATAAAAACAGTCATTCAGATTGCGCTGACATCTTGCTCAGTGGTGGTGACACGCTGACACTTGGCGATGAAAAAATCAGTGTTGTACATACCCCAGGGCATACTGACACCGACATCAGTTTTCTTATCAATGGTGCAGTATTCACCGGTGATGCACTTTTGATTAATGGCTGCGGCCGAACGGATTTTCAATCGGGCAACAGCCAAACGCTGTATCAATCGATAACAAAAAAACTGTTTACACTCAACGACGAAACCATCGTTTACCCAGGGCATGATTACAATGGGTTTACTGCCAGTACAATCGGTCATGAAAAAGTGTTCAATCATCGCCTCGGAAATAATAAATCCGAAACCGAATTTACCACCCYGATGGACGCATTGATTCTTGACCCGCCAGCACGCATCGACGTTGCCGTTCCAGGTAATTTACAATGCGGTCTGGATCCTGACTAATCCTTTTATAAAATACAGGTGCAGCGCACATGCTCCGATACACAGCATCATGCAAACTACTTAGTTAAAGGCATAACTGTTAAAGTTATGCCTTTTCATTCCTACTGCTGCAACTCATTCATCCAGGGCAACCTTCGTGACCAATCGTGCATTAAACAATATCCCTTTAAGCCTTTATGCACACATCCCATGGTGCGTAAAAAAATGCCCTTATTGTGATTTCAACTCACACGAAAAAAATGCAACTTTTGATGAAAAAAAATATGTGCAGGCGTTGCTCATCGACCTGGACGATGAATATAAATATTGCCAAAACCGTGCACTAAGCAGTATTTTCTTTGGCGGCGGCACGCCCAGTTTATTTTCTGCCAACGCCATCCATCAGGTTATCGACCACGCCCGAAAGCTTTTCAAATTCGACAACATAGAAATAACACTGGAAGCCAACCCCGGAACTTTTGAACAGGAAAAGTTTACCGCTTTTAAAAACGCTGGCGTCAATCGTTTATCGATTGGTATACAAAGTTTCGATAAAACACACCTGCAAACATTAGGCCGCATTCATGATGGCAAGCAGGCCTTAAGCGCAATCGAAACAGCGAGGCATGCTGGTTTTGAAAACATCAATATTGATCTCATGTTTGGTCTGCCGGAACAAACCTTACAACAGGCCATAGATGATGTAAAAACAGCCTGTCAATTTGATGTGACACACCTGTCTCACTACCAGCTAACCATCGAAGAGAACACTTATTTTCATAAACACACGCCTGTATTACCCGGTTCCGATCTGTTGTGGGAAATGCAAACACAATGCCAGGAGCTGCTTAACGCCAACGATTACAGCCAATACGAAATTTCAGCTTACGCAAAAGCTGACAAACAATGTTCGCATAATGTGAATTACTGGACGTTTGGCGACTACATCGGCATTGGTGCAGGCGCACATGGAAAGCTCACCAAGCAAAACCCTTTTGCGACCGATAATATAAAAAATATCACGCGGCGTTGGAAACATCGTCAACCACAGCAGTACATCAAACAAACATTAAAAGGTAACGCGCTATCTGGCTCACAAATATTAACGCGACAGGACACCGTATTCGAATTCTTACTCAACGCCCTTCGCCTTAAAGCAGGCAGCGACATAACGACCTACATTAATAACACAGGGTTAGGTATCGACACACTAAAAAATGCTGTAAAGAATATAGACCCATGCTTACTGACACTGGACGAAAACAACATACGCACAACGGAAAAAGGTTACTTATTTTTGAATGAGATATTAGAAAACTTGTTGTAATCTGGCAAAAATCACCACGCCTACTTTTTAGTTATTGATTCATCACAGATTATTCAACATTTTCTGCTGTTCTTCATGACGCTTCTGTAACATTGCTTCGATACCTTTCGCATCCTGTAATATTTTCTTTCCACCTTTTAGCGAATATGGGCTTGGCACCGCTACCTCAGCTGGTCTTTTTGAGTCTTCATTTTTTTTCGGAAGCTTAACTGCCTGCATGATATTATTATTTGTGTTTAATTCTATTTTTTCAGCAGCCGCACCGGAGGCTGGTGGCGTATTACTAAATTGCATCACACCAAACTCATCACGCCATTTATAAACCTGTACTTTTTCGTCACTAACCACACTACTAAGACTTTCAGGTGCTTTTGCTTTTAGCTTGTTAAATTCAGATAACCCGTCTTTGAAGCCAGCGTCAAAAAAAGCCATGGGGTCAAACTTACCCATATAGATCATCGGCATCACTGAAATCACACCTAATATTATTAACATCGAAAAAATTTTAAATTTCATATAACATCCTTACGTATGCTTACCACAATTGGCCTACCTGTTATAGAGTATGGACCAGCACTGACTGAATATCCGGACATACTAGAGATAAAATCACCTAGGACAGCTGCTAAATAAAGGCTTGCCTCAACTAGCGCAGACAGGTAGAATTCACTCCCTGTTTTTTCAGCCGTGTTCATTATTATAAAAAAACTGTAACACGAGCAAACTTTAAGAGTAGCACTGACATGAAAGCTGACACACATCCACAATACAACGACATAAGCGTAAAATGCAGCTGTGGCAACACATTCAATACACGCTCAACCTATGGCAAAAAAGAAGAACTAACCATTGATGTTTGCTCTGAGTGCCATCCCTTTTACACGGGCAAGCAGAAGATTCTTGATACAGCGGGTCAAATTGATAAGTTTAATAAACGCTTTGGTAACAAATCTTAAGCTATTAAAAAATAGCCAGACAGGCTATCGTATGCTTAACAAAAAAGGCGTTCAGGTTTTTATCCTGAGCGCCTTTTTTATGTCCAGGGATTGGACAGAATGTCACCAAGAGTCAGGGATGACGGTGTGACGAATGCCCAGATGCTGGATAGCAAAACACAAAAAACGTACAGGATTATGTGGCTGCTGTTATCTGCAACCTTGCTGGCAACAGCCTCAACTTGCCTCATCGCATCACCCATCGTTACTCAAAACACCTGCAACGAAGAGCCTTATCCAAAAAACTACGATGCTATTGCTACCATCCGACGTATCCACGATGGCGATACTCTGCAGTTAAACGATGGGCGCAAAGTTAGATTAATTGGTATCARCACCCCTGAATTAGCTCGCAAACACAAAAAAGCAGAAGCTTTTGCCAATACGGCAAAAAATGCGTTACATACCTTATTCAGTAAAAATAAAACCATCAAACTGCGCTACGGTAGCGAACAGAAAGATCACTATGGTCGCTTACTAGCCCATGGTTTTTTATCCGACGGACAAAATATTCAACTAACGTTACTCGATCAGGGTCTCGCCAGAGCTATCGCTATTCCACCAAACACCCATTTTTTGAGCTGTTATCTCCAACATGAAAAAATAGCACGTTGCAATAAAACGGGATTATGGCAACACACAAAAGTACTCGATGCCAAAAATTTAAACACACAGCACACCGGTTTCCATCTGGTCCAGGGCAAAATAACCAGTATCCGCACTAACGATAAAGGTATCTGGCTAAACATTGACAATAACCTTACTGTCGGTATTCGTCGCAACAATTTGCATCTATTCGATACCTCATCCATATACGACATGGAACATCGTTTCATCACGGTACGTGGCTGGATAAATAAGAGCAAAAACTCAAACCCTTTCTATTTACGATTACGTCATCCAGCGTCGATACAACTAAGTAAAGTATTCGCCTGCACTGCCAGCAACCGGTAAGTAACTTAATCAGTTAGTCAAAACACAGGTTCACGTTTATAATTCATGCATCACCTTAAACCTTAACGCCAACAATCCACTCAACCAAAATAACGCCACATGACAAACGACGACAAAAAAACAAATGATATCGATGCATTACGCGCCAACATCAATAACGAAGCCGCCCAGATAAACTGGAAAGAACTCGAAAGGTTATTTGCTGGCGGCTGGTTAATTTACGTCAGCAGCGATAAAAATTTGCTCGATGTTGCTATCGCTTTTACCCTGGATAACAAAGCGGAAGTGAGCCAATGGCTAACCTCCGGCGAAGTTACCAAAGTTTCTGTCGAACAAGCTAAACAGTGGCACGAACAAAACACCGTCTTCTGGTCAACGGTCGTCAAACCCTGGGTGTTAATACAACCCTTAAAAGATTCCAATGAAGATACCGAACAAAATAAGAGCATTCATTAATTGATAAAGAGCTTCGCAGGCCAACTGTTACAATGCTGGAATAAATATAGCACTCACACCATGCAGGAAACTTAAATGAAACAATATCTCCTCTCTTTTGTCACGCTTATCCTCGCATCCTCTTTTTTAATCATGGGCTGCGAAAAGCCACCACAGACCATCGTCGCCAACTCGCGTCCGGTAAAAACAATCGTTATCGGCGGAGAAGTTTCCAGCGATTCTCGTAGCTTTCCAGCCGTGGTCGACGCCATCCAGAAAGCTGACATCTCATTTCGTGTCAGTGGAAAGATCCAGAAGATTTTAGTTAAAGAAGGCGATGAAGTCATCAAAGGGCAATTACTTGCCGAACTCGATCCAACAGATTACAAAATAAAATTAAATGACCATCAGGCCAGCTTCGACACTGCCAAAGCAAATTATGACCGTGCCAAGATCCTGGTTAAAAAAGGCGTTATCTCAAAAGTCGACCATGACAAAATTCGCGCAGATTTTTACACGGCACAATCAGGTCTCGACGGAGCTAAACAGAACTTACTCTATACCAAACTCATCGCCAACTTTGCTGGCAACATCGCCAAACGCCACGTAGAAAATTTTGAGGAGATCCTCGGTTCACAGGCTGTTTTTTCTCTCGAAGATGTTTCTTCATTAAAATTGAAAATCGACGTGCCTGAAAACCTGATGATATCTATCGACAAAAACCGTGGCAATGATCGCAGCCTGTACGCAAAATTTGACAGCATACAAGGTGAAAAATTTCCTCTCAAGTTCAGCGAAGCCACCACCACAGCCGACCCTATAACAAAAACTTTTAAGATCACCTTAAAAATGCATGCATCTAAAGATTACAATATTTTACCAGGCATGACCGCGACCGTGGTCGCCGAACTTTACCCCAGTGAATCAAAATCCAGCACTGCCATCGCCATCCCTGTCTCCGCTGTCATCGCGAACAATGACAAACAAGCAACCGTCTGGCTGGTGGATGAAAAAACCATGACGGTTAGCCCTAAAGCAGTAACACCCGGCCGGTTGTCTGGTGGCAGCATACATGTCGAAGGGTTAAGTGCAGGCGACAGGGTGGTCATCGCTGGCGCCTCTTTCCTACGCAAGGATATGAAAGTCACTTTACTGGAAACCGGTGAACAGGCCAAATAATCACCTGCCCTTCTCCGTAATTACACAAACGTTACAAACGCAGGGCACACTAGATGAACATCGCTGAATATTCAGTTACTAAAAAAGTGACCACGTGGCTTTTAATCATCCTGTTTTTAGGCGGTGGCTTCTCCGCATTGCAAGAAATCAGCCGACTGGAAGACCCTGAATTCACCATTAAAGAAGCCAAGGTATTTACCACCTACCCAGGCGCCACACCACTGGAGGTCGAAAGGGAAGTTACTTATCACATTGAAAATGCGGTACAGCAGCTGCAACAATTAAAACGCGTCGAATCGATATCACAGGATGGCACCTCTGAAATCACCGTTGTCATCAAAGACAAATACAAAAAACAGGATTTTCCGAATATTTGGGACGAATTACGCCGCAAAATAGCCGACGTTCAATCTGAATTGCCCCCAGGCGCAAACGCCTCCATCGTCTTCGATGACTTTGGCGATGTCTTTGGCTTGTTCTACGCACTGACTGGCGACGGTTACACGTATCGCGAGATAAAAGATTACGCTGATATATTAAAGGAACAATTACTGTTAGTACCGGGCGTACGCAAGATCACCATCGATGGCGAACAGAAAGAAGTCGTTTATCTGGAAGTCTCCCGCGCCAACATGGCTAAACTGGGCATCTCGAACCGGCAGTTTAGCAACGTTTTAAAATCTCAAAATCTCGTCTCTAATTCCGGTAACGTCCGTGTCGCCGACGAATATATTCGCATCAACCCCACCGGTCAGCTTAAATCGGTTCAGGAAATTGGCGAGTTATTAATCAGTGGCGGCAATAACACGCTGGTTAAAATTAAAGATATTGCTACGGTTCGGCGCGCCTATGAAGAAGTGCCTGCAAAATATAATTTCTATAACGGCAAGCCGGCATTAAATATAGGTATCTCAATCTTAGCCGGCGAAAATGTGGTCGCTGTCGKCCAACGACTGGATATCCGTYTGGCCGAACTACAAACCGTGACACCTATCGGCATGGAGCTAGACGCCATTTATGACCAACCAGGTATCGTTGATGTATCGGTTAGCGGTTTTATCACCAATGTCGTACTGGCACTGGTCATTGTTATCATCGTATTGCTATTATTTATGGGCTTACGCACCGGTTTAATTATCGGCGCGATCTTACTAATCACCGTCGCCGGCACAGTCTGGTTTATGAACGCCATGGCCATCGACCTGCAACGTATCTCRCTGGGCGCGCTGATTATCGCGCTCGGCATGCTGGTCGATAACGCTATCGTTGTCGCAGAAGGTATGCTGATACGTATCAAAAGAGGTGAAGATGCAACCAAAGCGGCAAGCAAAGTTGTCAGCGCGACGATGTGGCCACTGCTTGGTGGAACCATCGTCGGCATCCTTGCCTTTGCTGCCATTGGCCTCTCGCAAGACGCGACCGGTGAATTTGCCAACTCTCTATTCTGGGTCATCCTTATTTCTTTACTGTTATCCTGGTTTACGGCTGTCACCATGACACCTTTATTATGTGTGCAGTTTTTAAAAACCGGCGACAGCAGCGAAACCGACGCTGACCCTTATGCTGGTTTCATATTCCAGAAATACCGTAAGATTCTAAGCATTGCTATCGATGCGAGACACATAACATTGAGCATCGTTATCACCTTGTTCCTGGCGTCGCTGTTCGGTTTCACTTACGTCAAACAAAGCTTCTTTCCAGACTCCAATACCCCCATGTTCTTCTTTGATCTTTGGAATGTCGAAGGTACTGATATAAGAAAAACACGAGATGATTTATTAAAGATTGATGAATTTTTACGTCAACAGGACGGTGTCGTCAGCACGGCCGGTTTTGTTGGCGCCGGCGCCACCCGATTTACATTGGTATACAGTCCAGAATCACCAAGCACGGCCTATGGACAGATTATCGTCACCGCAAAAACCCTCGACGATGTTCAACGCCTGCAAAAAATAGCCCTCGATTACGCAGCGATACATTTCCCTGATTCGGAACCCAAAACCAAACCACTACGCATAGGACCAGGGCGAGATGCCAAAATCGAAGCGCGTATCAATGGACCCGACCCCGTGGTACTTCGACAGCTTTCGGAAAAAGTGCAACAGATCATGGCGAATGATGGCAGCGCGATTAATATCAAAGATGACTGGCGCCAACCAGTCAAAGTTATTCGCCCTATTTATAACGAAAAAGCCGCACGCCAACTCGGTATAACACGTGAACACGTCAGTGCCGCGATGCTCACCGCTTTCGAAGGCCAGCAAGTTGGGTTGTTCAAGGACGGTATCCGTCTACTACCTATTATCATGTTGCCACCCTACATCGAACGCCAGGACGTTGCTGCTATCCGTGACATCCCCGTCTACAGTCCGATCCTGCAGAACAGTGTTCCCATCGGTCAGGTCGTTTCTGATTTCAGAATAGAATGGGCCGACGCCAAGATAAAAAAACGT
Organism: Gammaproteobacteria bacterium; assembly: GCA_002401185.1. Classification (GTDB taxonomy): domain Bacteria; phylum Pseudomonadota; class Gammaproteobacteria; order SZUA-229; family SZUA-229. The sequence continues at coordinate 18,398 of NVSH01000010.1, forward strand.
AACCGTATTTACACCATCACGCCTTCTTGCGACCCCGCGCAAGGCCTCGCCACAGACTTATTTGAGCGCGTAAAACCACTCATCGATAACCTCGAACTACCGCCCGGTTATTTTCTTGAATGGGGTGGTGAATACGAAGATTCGAGGGATGCAAATGCAGCTATCAGCTCAACCTTACCGGCAGGTTTCCTGGCCATGATCATCGTGGTTATTTTACTGTTCGGCAAAGTTCGTCAGCCTCTAATCATCTGGTTGACCGTGCCGCTGGCCATTATTGGCGTCACCGCTGGCCTGTTATTAATGAACGTAGCATTTGGTTTTATGGGATTACTCGGTGCGTTAAGCCTGGTTGGGCTTTTGATTAAAAACGCCATCGTACTCATCGACGAAATTGACATGAACATCGCTGCCGGCAAGGAACCTTATAACGCTATTCTTGACTCGTCCGTTTCCAGAATGCGGCCGGTGATGATGGCGGCCAGTACAACGATACTTGGTATGGCGCCCTTACTCAGCGATGTATTCTTTTTAGACATGGCCGTCGTCATCATGTTTGGCTTAGGTTTCGCATCGGTACTAACACTTATCATCGTACCTGTTCTTTATGCTATATTCTTCAAAATTAAAGCTGCCCATTAATTCGAAAACCATGACGAAGCAACAATTAAAACTTTTACTGCTATCTGCTACATTATTTTTATCGTCATGTGCGACGCTAACGCAAGATATAGAAATCAAGGTCTATACTGATCCTGATGTCAATTATGATAATTATAAAACCTACGCCTGGACCGGCAGCGCACAAATAGTCTTCGACCCGATTGGTCAGTGGGAGCAACCCACATTAGATACCGATGAAGAAGTCAGGTTTCTGGTCAATCGCGAGCTACGCAAACACGGCCTGATTCCGGTTGAAGTGCAACCCGATATACTGGTCGCTTTCGCCGCCGGCATTGATACAACGGTGTTAGAACTCAAAGAAAACCCGCGTAACAAACACATACCAACCGTTGCACCAAAAGCCGCGCTGATGATCGCACTGATTGATGCGGATAATGGTTACGTTATCTGGATGGGGCATGCTACGGGTGAGGCTCAACAACAGCAATCGATCGAAAATATTCGCTCAAGAATCGACTACGCGGTTAGTAAAATATTTGACCAACTTTAGGGCATTTCTATTAAAACCAGCCGTTGTTTCCTTTTCAAAACTCAGCTGACGCGTAAACCCTCCAAACACATTTACAGCATAATTCATTCGTGTTGAGGCATCGTACTTTTCCACCATATTTCGCCTTCACTTAACTCGCCCGCCACATCAGCAGCACGACGCGGCTCCCCACTACGACAATCATAAGTGACCAATTTTAAGCGTTCAGGATTTCTTCGGTCATCGTCCAGCCGTCGATCACGCCACCGTTTTCGACGCTCGGCCGCTTCTACATTAGCGATACTTCTTTTCTTCGGCATACAGATTCTCCTCATGCTGGGTCGTATCAACAAACAAAGATAAATCACCTACCATCAAACGCCTGAACAATACTCATGTCAAGAAAAAAGGCGACTAAAGTGTTTTAAACCTCAGTCGCCTTGAAATAGTATTTACGGCATGGCCAGGCCATGCTTCTGTCAATACCATCACATAAAAAGATACTATCTAATGCTGCATTTCTTCCTTTTCAACGGTTTCGAGACGATCATTTAAAATCATATAATCACCACCTGTTTGAAAACGAACCACTGAAAAACCATGATTACTTACACGTTTAACTTCAACAATTTGACCAGTGCTTGCAATTTTCGCCTGTGAACCTTTTTGTAAGTATTTTGTTTCCATTTCACCCTCTGTTTTTATTATTTTTATTGCAACTTTTATTGCAACTTAAGTTATAGCATATTTATAATAATTAGTTTATATAACCACTATAACATTATGAATACTATCACTTAAGTTTTTTTAAAGTCGTCTGCCAGGCCGGGTTTTCTACTTCACGCCCCAAGCGCACACAATCTCCCACTTCATTTTCATACCAACTTTTCTGTGAGAGATTAGGCTCCACTTGCTAACCCCACCAGACACCATCAACATCTTGCGCGATCCAGCACACCCACTTCGGAAATTCGCTAAACTTACTATCCACAACCATCATAATCGCGATTATACTATGGAGCCTCAGGGGACATTAACTGTTATTTAAAAGACAATGGGAAGATACCGACCACCACAGCCCGTAGGCTCAAAATATATCACCGCGCAAGGCCATCAACGCCTGACAGAAGAGCATGATTACCTCTGGAAAAAAAAGCGCCCAGAGGTAACTCGTATCCTTTCGGAGGCCGCAGCAGAAGGTGATCGYTCGGAAAATGCCGAATACATCTACCGTAAAAAAGAATTAAGGGAGATTGATGCAAGAGTACGCTTTCTGCGCAAGAGACTAGAAAACATGGTGATTGTCGATAGAACGCCAAAGGACACCGATAAAATATATTTTGGCGCCTGGGTAACCATCGAAGATAACGACGGCAACGAAAAAACCTATCGCGTTGTCGGCTCGGACGAATTCGATGCCAAGCTCGGCTACATCAGCATGGACTCACCGATGGGCAAAGCACTACTCAGCAAATCACTGGATGATGAAATTAACATATCAGTAGAGACCAAAGAAGGCACAAAATCGATTAGCTACATCATTAATGAAATACGTTACAAACAGGATAATCAGCCGGGAAATCACTGACGCTGCATCTTATAACACCTGTTTATACCACCCATAAAACTCAAAAAAGCCTTCATCTGAAGGCTTTTTTGACCACAACAAAAACTATCAGCCATTACTGCGGCGGCGCTGTATCTCGGGGTATAACATTCGATGGCGGCTCGACCGGACGTTGGCTACCATAACCTCGTTGCTGACCGTATCCTGGTGGTGGGCCGTTATATCTTGGCGGCGGCGCATAATAACCTGGGCCAGACCCATAACCTTGCGGTGGAGCGTAATAACCAGGGGGAGGCCCGTATCCTGGCGGCATGCCATAAGGCCCCTGCCTCCCGTACCTGTAAGGCCCGCCATAGTAATCATCACCCATGTTGTTTTCCATTTCTTCCATCCAGTATCGTGGGTCCAACTCATCATAAGGATTGTAATTGTAGCCGTTACCCCAACCGTTACCGTTATTGCCAAATGGGCCCCAGTTGTTATTGTTATTGTTGTTGTTTCCAAACCAGGCATAACTGCTTGTTGCTACAAACAATAAACTTATTGTTATAGCGACGCGTAAGACTGTTTTCATATCTACTCCGTCAATCTAATTAATTTATCAACAAATCCATTGTATGCCAGCACCCTTCGCACTTCAATAAGTAAAGGCAACTCTGATTAATTATCATAAATCCACATACAGCAAAACATTAATCAACAGCTTTCAAGTTATAATGCCCACATCCTACGTAATGACAAAACTAAAATGAGCTCTATCACAATCGAACATTACGTTACCCCGGCAAAACTCGATGTCCTGTATGTCGATGACTGGCCKGTCTGGWCAAAAGAAATTTCAGARTTTGACTGKACKTACGAKAAAAAAGAAACCTGTTAYATCRTYGAAGGCAARGCMATCATCACCCCTGAWAATGARGAACCRRTAACCATYCAGGAAGGTGATATGGTWTTTTTCCCKAAAGGCATGAAATGTGTCTGGAAAATTATTGAGCCCATCGAAAAGCATTACATCTTCGAATAATTATTGTTAACAACAATATCAACAAATACAGCGGAAATTCATCATGGCACTATGGGAGCAATTACTGGCAGGCGCGATAGCTTTATTCGTCATTTTTATGTTTTTTCCTGGCATTAAAGCCACTATGGAAAAAAGCAAAAATGCTGAGGAAAAACACTGGGGAACATTAATAATGCTAACCATTGTTCTGGTCGGTTTTATTATGTTGATGATTTACTCGGTACAATAAAGGTCTTAATTTTTATGACGACCCGTAGTAGTTAATAATTTTTTAACCAATAGAGCCATCGTTGGCGCTTGCACGAATAAAGAAAACATAACCACACCAAAAGCTATCGACTGAATAGTCCACCAGTAATCAAGGCTGGTCGGTAAGGACAATGCCARCGCCAGTGTCACWGCRCCACGCAARCCACCCCAGATCATCACYGTCTGTGATAMAAAAGGMACCTTYAACYGYTTGAAAGAGGCAAAGAGTAATAACACGCCATACACACTCATTGCACGTGCAATCAACAACGAAAAAATGGCAATCAAAATGGCTAGCCATCGCTGCTCAAACATCTCGAGGGTAATAACCGCGCCGACGATTAAAAATACACTGACATTGGCGACATGCGACAACATGTGCCATAAGTAAGTATTTTTTGAACCGGCTGACTGGGCACCTGGTGCATGATCCTGTGTCGATATTTTTTCACTTATTATCGAATAACTTAACGCCGCTAGCAGTGTAGACATGACACCTGATACCATTAAGTGCTCTGCTAATAGGTACGAACCGTACGCCACGACAAGGCTCATCACCCCTTTTAACAAGGCTTGTTCTACTGTTTTTTGCAATAAGCCAAACGTTACGCCAACGAACAAACCAACCAATGCACCACCGATAAAAATTGTGAGAAAACGTACCACGACATCCATCACCGGGTACATTGCAGCGCTTGTGGTAGTTACATCAGCGGCCATCGCCATCGACAAAAATAAACCAAACAATACGATGGCCGTCGCATCATTAAACAAACTTTCACCTTCAAGTAACACCGCAATGCGTTTTGGCGCGTTCACCCTACGTAGCTGGTCGACCACGGACACGGGATCTGTCGCGGCTAATATAGCGCCGGTGATTAGTGCCGCCAACCATGGAAAACCAGACGCATGACCGATACCATAAAACAGTAATACCGCTGCGATAACACAGGTAAGTAACATAGCGATGACCGCTAAAAATAAAATAACGATTAGATTATTATGTAATTGTTGCTTATCAATACTGTAAGCCGATTCAAAAACAAGCACCGGGAGAAAGACATAAAAAATAATCGACTGAAWGTTGTCGGCGCGGATACCGGTATCGACCCCCATAGAAACCACGATTTCGGATGTTATAAAACCGATTAAAACCAGGATGCTCGCTTGCGGAAGATGTAACCACCTAGCAACAGGTTGTGCGAGCAAAGAAAGCCCAAGGATTGATACCAATGCCAACATTATATGTTCAACGAGCATAATACTGTGACCTGAACCTCTCAAATAAATTCCGCCGGTCTATTCGTCTTGGCCAGCAACGCCATAAAATATGGCTTTAAAAGGCAATAAGAGACCTGATAATACAGCTACACACCATAACAGGGCAAAATTTACGCACATTTGCCACTATTTACTTATTCGTGCCAACAAACACTTGCTATAATTGCAACTCCAATTGATTACCTCCAATATCTACCATTATGTCCGTTCAAAGAAAAGCTGTCGCACTAATATCTGGCGGCCTAGACTCCTTACTCGCCGCAAAACTTATGATCGACCAGGGTATCCACGTCGAAGGCATCAACTTTTATACCGGTTTTTGTGTAGAAGGTCATACCCATGCCATACGTAAAAAAGATAAGGCCAAGCCAAAACGTAATAATGCCCTGTGGAGCGCAGAACAACTCGGTATAAAATTACACATCATCGACATCGTTGAAGAATACAAAGATGTGTTGATTAATCCGAAACACGGTTACGGCGCCAACATGAACCCATGTCTGGATTGCAAAATATTCATGGTAGGTAAAGCCAAGCAGTGGATGGACGAAAACGGCTTTGATTTTATCATTACCGGTGAAGTCATGGGACAGCGCCCGATGTCACAGCGCAAAGATCTACTGCCCGTTGTGGTACGTGAATCTGGTGCTGATGACCGTTTACTCAGACCATTATGTGCACAGAATCTTGCCTCCACCTTACCCGAGAAAGAAGGTTGGGTTAATCGTGACCAACTAAAAGGTTTTAGTGGCCGTAACCGCAAACCACAGATGGCGTTAGCCAAAGAATTTGGCTTTGAAGACTACGCAACACCGGCTGGCGGCTGTTGTTTTCTTACTGATAAAAACTATTCCTCAAAACTGGTCGATCTATGGCAGGCAAGAAATAAGAAAGACTACGAGCTAGACGACATCATGCTACTGAAAGTGGGTAGACACATAAGACCTCAGCCACATTATAAATTGATTGTAAGTCGAGAAGACGGCGAGAACAAATTTCTCAAAGGCTATAAGAAACAGTTTTCCACCATCGAAATAAAAAGTCATAACGGCCCACTGACACTGGTTGACGGCGAACTGAATGATGATGACCTTCGTTTTGCTTCACGCATCGCCGCACGTTTTAGCCAGGGACGCGATGCAGAAAAAGTAACGGTTAAAGTCACTCGAAAAAATGGTGATGAAATGATGTTCGATATTCCGCCGTTGCCCGTCTCAGAGATAAAACAGGAATGGTATGTATGAGCAAGCACACGTTAGATGCGCGTAACCTCTTATGCCCAATGCCGGTAATAAAAACACAAAATAAAGTCGCTGAGTTAGCCGATGGTGATATTCTGGTCGTAACCTGCACTGACCCTGGCGCGCTTAGCGACATCCCAGCCTGGTGCCGTATAAATGGGCATACATTAAAACAGACTGATGAAAAGGACGAAGAAGTTATTATTACTATTCAGGTGAATACGTAATTAATTACAGTCATCTGTTTGTCAATGACAACCTTCTTATTTCCACCACTTCCTCGCATAAAATAATTTTTCAAATACTATTATTTCCCTTTTCACTACAGAGCAACATAGCAGAAATTCAATTCTTCCTAATAATTAGGAAGAATCACTCAATAGCGATTATTAAAATATTGCACGGATAGACCTGATCCCAAATTACTTGCTCATTTTCTGTGCCCTCTTTTTAAGGCAATAACACAGAAAATAGTTCCTTATCATGCGGCGCTAACTGTCCAGTTGATGGCGTCCACCTTATAGTGAGATAATCAGTGCTGGATTCCGACAAATAAAGGCGAAAGTGATGGTCATTAACAGCATTCAGTACGGTTTGAAACAGAGCATAGTTGCCCTTTTGGCACATCTCACCGCTCCAGTCGAGCTGCTGGCTGAAAACAAATGCCTATCCTTAACTGCGGCCTCTCCGAGGATCGCGACAGCCTTGAACCGTTCGCGGAGTCGCTGGCAACGGCTGGATGCCCTGATAGCCATCCCCTGGAAGGCGTCCCCAGCATGGAACTGATTGGTCGCTACCACAATGCCGGCTTTGAGGCTGTTGCTGATGGCGTCATGGCCTTCTTTGAGCGGAACAAGGATCTGCAGCGACCAGGCGTGGCCTTCGGCCCCGGCGGCAGCGACGCCGAGCCCGCCAAGATCTCGACGGACATCAGCCTCGTGGCGATCAACCCTTCTGATTCCGAGGCTTTCGCTATTGCAGATCTGATCGTGCGAGGTGTCTCAGCAGGCCTGGAGCGCTACCTGCAAGAGAGGCCTCTGCTCCGCGAGGTCTGCCCGGACCAGGAATTGTTTGTGATGCCGGTGCTCAACCTGCAGCGTTACGCTCCCGGTGAGGGCTTTAAGCAGTGGCACTGCGACTGGACGATGAGCGACGAAGCCACCGAGCCGGTGCATCGCGTGCTGGCCTGGATCCTCTACTGCGATTCTGTGGAGGAGGCCGGCACGGAATTCCACTGGCAGAAGCATCATGAGGCGGCAGAGAAGGGCAAACTGGTAATCTTTCCAGCCTCTCCCTCTCACATCCATCGTGGCCGGGTGAATAACGAGCTCAGCAAGACGATCGCCACTGGCTGGATCAATGCTGGGTCGCGCGAAGGTTTCTTAAAGCGTCTGGCTCGCTCCTGAGGTAAAGGTACCGGAGGGATTATTTTTTAACCAATTTTTTGCGATTGACAAATCCGGGCACCATATATGTCCCCGAAGATGCTACAAAGATATGCTCAGGTCTTGTCTTTTGTTTATCTCTGAATTAGAGCAAATAGCAAGACCCGACCCTAACACATGTGTTCTAGCTCTTGTGTTAACAGGCTTAAGGTTTATAACGCCTATCTCCAGTTCACTTTACAGCTTCCAAATATTTCCTCACTAAGAACTGGCTTATACTGCTTTTTTTCTTCTATTTAGTCTGGCTTGTTGAACATCGATAGCTTCCACCACCTGGCATGAAGAATTTTAAATGATGAATTGACCGGTACTCGTATCCTGCATTGATCAGTTGGAACAAGTCCTGAAATCAGCAACTCGGTGTGTTAACAGTAGGTTGGCGCAGCGTGCGGCGAAGCCCAACAAGATATTCAAATCATGCGTTTTTCAGCAAAGATTTTTGGCCGGTTTGTGCCATAAGCAGGCGTACGCGACCTAATGAGAAAACAATCGAAACTGACCCCCATTGATACTGCCCGAGCTAAACGTAAATTGCGCCATTCCCAATGATCAATTCTTTCGGCGCTATATGGCTCAAAAACAATTGAGGACTAGCACTGAACCCATACGCACCGGACTGAAATACAACAATTGAATCACCTTCATTTATCACTGGCAGCTCTATTTCATCAGCCAAAATATCCAGTGGTGTACAAAGTGGTCCTACTATAGTTACTTTTTCTGTTTTATCAGAGGTCAAATTATTACCAACACAAATAGGGTAATTTTTGCGGATGATTTGTCCAAGATTTCCTGATGCCGCTAAATGATGGTGCATGCCACCATTGACAACGATAAACGTCTTTTTTCGAGATATTTTTTTCTCAATTACCTGACAGATGTAATAACCAGACGCGCCAATTAAATAACGGCCCAGTTCGAGTGTTATTTGACTATCATCTCGGTGCTGTCTTAGTAATGAGAGGTTTTTAGTTAAATTATTACTGATCGCCTGTATATCTAATGCACTATCACCAGCAAAGTAGGGGATACCAAAGCCACCGCCAATATTGATTAAATCTGGAATGCCGCCTGCTATTTCGCTAAGACGAATCATTAAATTTATGGTTTTGTCCTGTGCTTGAATTATATTTTCTGTATTGAGATTCTGCGAGCCAGTGAAGACATGAAAACCTCTGAAATCAACATCGGACTGTTGGATTGTGTTTATCAACTCAGGTGCTAATTCTTCATCCACGCCAAAGGGATTGGCACCACCTGACATTTTTAAGCCTGAAGATTTCAATTCAAAGTCTGGATTAATTCGGATAGCAACTTTTGCCTGTTTGCCGCTGCTCTGGCTAGCGGCTAAAACACGCTGGAACTCTGATTTTGATTCCAGATGTATGGTTATGCCCGTACTAACAGCTGAATTAATGTCAGATTGTGACTTTCCAGGGCCAGAAAAGCCAATATTGTCTGGA
>NVSH01000011.1 GCA_002401185.1 Gammaproteobacteria bacterium
GGTAAATAAGCACGCGTAGGCTGTAGTCGGTGTAATGAGTTAATTGCATAGTTATGCAGCGTAACAGATAAGTCTTTGTCTAGTTTTACAATTCATGTGTTTAATCATAAGCCGCAATAAAAGGATCCGCATATATATTCTTCATGCTTGCACCTGCCATAAACATGGTCTTCTTCAAACTATTGACCAAGTTGGGATCACCACATAAAAATATTCGACAATCCGTTAAGTCCTCACCAATGTGCAACAGTTTTTGGTCAAGCGACATTGCATCATATAACGGATGATCTTCATCAGCGTGCAATACATTCGTATGGTAAAAAAATTGATTATGACGTTGATCTAAATCCTGTAGGGTCTGATGCAGGTACAGGTCATCCGTTTTCATCGCGCCATGAACCAGATGAATCTCGCCACGATGCTGCTGCTGTAATGCGTCCCGTACAATGCCGATAATAGGTGACAACCCTGTACCTGTACCGGCGAGTATCATTTTTTGCTCTGGTGCGTCTGGCGTGTAAAAGCAATTTCCCGTCGCTGCCTGAACGTGTAACACGTCATCGACGTCAATGTCATCGTGCAACCAATTGCTTACTTTTCCATTTGGCATACGACGAATATGCAGCTCTAGATAATTATCGATACCAGGCACACTCGCCAAAGAATAACTTCGCCCTACCGTATCCTCTTTCCAGACAGTAAGAAACTGACCAGGATGGTAGTCAAAATTATCCGGCCGTTCTAAACGTAAACGTAAAACATGCGCATTAAGCAAGTCGTGAGATATAACGTTTACTGCATGGCGTATATTCTTATCTGGTGCAGTAATAACATGTAACGGGGTTTCTGGTTTACAGCAACAGGCTAAAAAGTAACCTTGTGATACCAATGTATTTTTAAGGCCGGCTTGTGCAGCAGCGGGCACTTCACCATCGGTGGCTTGCATCAAACATGTTTGACAGATACCCGAGCGGCAACTGTGCGGTATGTAATGCCCCTGCTCGATATTGATGCAATTATCATCAAAAACGATATAAGCCATTATGCTTATCGGCTTAGCACATCATCACGAACACTGTTAGCAATATCTGCCACTTCCTGAATATCGGCTGCAGCAACACCAAGTTCTTGTAAGGTTGCACCCAGGTTTTCAATAACAGCATCAACATGGCTATCATTTAAACCGCGTTCTACCAGATGAGCGTGCCCATCACGCATCGATTTGCCCGTGTATTCATTGGGGCCACCAAATGCCATGGTAAGAAAACCTTTTTGTTTATTGATTTGCTCTTCCATATCGACGCCATCAAAATAGTCGCTAATGCGCTCATCAGCCAGTACCTTACGATAAAAAATATCAACAGCGGCATCGACCGCAGCTTGTCCACCTAAACGTTCATATAAACTACTCATTAAAGCATTTCTCCTAAAGATGTATTTAAAATATATCAAATGAGCGCGCACCTTATCATAAGATATATTTAAAATGCAACTTAAAGTAAGTATTTGTTTTTTGAAGGGTATTTATAACTACAAACTAATTCAATGTGCTACAGTCGTTTGAACGCTAGGGTTACTGCCGCTACAAGACCGGATGACGCATTATCATGAAACATGGGCCGCGCCATGCTATACCGCGAATGATCTACGCCTAACAACCAGGCGGCAAAATATTGAAATGTTACGATGTAGTATGACTTTGCCTTCCAGTAGAAATGACAATTAATTCARCATCCTTAGATATTCATTGGATTTTAGCTATACTTTTTTATTCTAAGAAACCCGCTAATTAAAAATCATAGGCAAGAAAAGCACGACATATGAGAATTAAAAATGACCTATATAAGATTATTCACATTTATTTTCACCTCCGTCGTATATGTAGCCTGTGCTTCAGCATCCGAAACCATCTATCCAGTCGTCACCTACAAATGTGACGTGGAAGCCGACATAGTCACCCTAACCAACTCACTACTTAAAGGCGACGAAGGCGCTACATTTAATTACTCCGACACCGACGGTACCTATTCCCCATGGAACCTGCTCGATATCGATCGTTCGACATCACGCACTCGTATTGTGAAAACCAGAAAGATAAAAAAAACCTGTAAGTTAAGCTCGGGCGAATACACCGTAACAATCGAACCTGAAGTATTTAATAGAAACCTTAGCGGTACTTGTGATGCGTCCATATCATCGGCATTTACGGTTACACACAATAGCGTTACCATTAAAGAACTCACACCGTTTGAAGATGACTGCCGCAGTCATTCCCCCATCATTACTCGTGTAACGGTATTTGGTAAAACCAGCGAAGTAAAAATCAAACGTATCGCTCGATCTAAATTTTACTGACCTGGTTAAGGAGCAGCACTTGTCTATTGTTCCACGATATTTTCCTGTTATCATGGTACTAACATGTCACGCCATCACATCACGTCTGGGTGTTGCTGGCCATACAATAAACAGGTGATTCCAATGATTCATTCCACACTGCGCATAACCATCCTCGTTGTACTTTTTCTTATTTCGCCATGGTCTCTTGCTTATACCACAGCTGAAAAAACACCCTCTCACAACACTGCTGTCACACAGACCGACCCAGCGTACGTCATCAAAACCGCGCTAGACAAGATAACCTCTTTCAGCGGTCATGCGAACAAGGTAAAACCACGACAACTTCGAGCTTTTATAGAAAGCCAGATTATTCCTCATTTCGACTTTAATAATATGTCTCACTGGATTACTGGCCGCTATGCCAGCAACATGACGGATGAAGATAAAGCCGATTTCCAACGGACTTTACGTGAAACATTCTTGTCCAGTCTGTCTAAACATCTGGGTAGCTTTGATGCAAAAAACACCCGCGTTCGATTTTATCCAGCACGTTATCGCGGTTATGGGGAGGCTTTTGTAAGTGCCCGTATCTACCGAACCGACACCTTACCTATACGTCTCGACTTTCGTATGCGACTCGATGGTAGCAACTGGAAAATAATTGACGTGAAAGCCAATGGTTATAGCGCTGTACTCTATTACAGACGTCATTTCATGGCGCAATTACGGCATTACCAACGACAGCAGCGCTACGTTTATTAACGTTATTATTTCAAACTTTATAAAATACGACGAATCACTGCGACCAAGCAACATCTGATGAAATGATTTTATCAACGCATGCAAAAACCAACCAATAACAGTAAAAAATCCAACATTCAGCGTAACGGATTAGTTATCATACTGTTCCTGGCATTGAGTTTGATAATGCTTAATCAACACGGAATAAGCAACACGATTGATTGCAACCCAGACATAATGGCGAATAGACCTGACGTTATTATGTTGGGAGCATGGTGGTGCACATACTGTAACCAGGCTAAAAAACATTTTGAACATAACAATATAAACTACTGTGAATACGATATGGAAACCACCGACACAGGCAAAAAATTGTACCGACAAAACGGTGGAGGCGCTATACCCATTTTATTTATTGGCGACTATACGTTAAGAGGTTTTAACGAACAGTCAGTTAACATGACTCTTGCGCAACTTGATAACTTGAGTGCGTCTGCTAAATAACCCTATGCATTAACAATACAATAACTGAATATTCACATGCTAACAAAATTACAAAAGTTTTTTAATCAATACCTTAACGAATCCAGCCAGGATAAAAAACCATTAGAACATCGATTACAGATGGCAACCGCTGCTTTGATGGTAGAAATGTTACACGTCGACGAACAGGTAACCTCTGAAGAAAACGAAAAATTACGTCAGATCCTGAAAAAACGATTTACTCTCAGTACGACTGAAATACAAGCCTTAATCGATCTTGCGCATACAGAAAAACGTGAAGCAACAGACTACTACCAGTTCACCACATTACTCAATGCACACTATACGCAACAACAAAAAGTTCAACTGGTTGAAGATCTATGGCAACTCGCTTACGCTGACCACCAACTGGACAAATACGAAGAACATCTACTACGTCGATTAGCTGACCTGCTGCACGTACCACATAAAGATTTTATTCAAACAAAACATAAAGTATTAAAAACTTAAAAACGAAAGAGTTATTATGCGATTACTTCATACCATGCTACGTGTTGGCAACTTGAAACGCTCAATAGAATTTTACACCGAGATACTCGGCATGACCTTACTACGTCAGAAAGATTATCCTGACGGCGAGTTTAGTCTCGCCTTTCTCAGCTACGGTGATGAAAAAAATCATACCGCACTGGAGCTCACCTACAACTGGGGCACGGAACAATATGACCTGGGCTCAGGGTTTGGTCACCTGGCGATAGAAGTAGATGATGTTTACCAGGCAGCAGAAAAAATACGTGCGCAAGGCGGCAAGATAATCCGCGAACCCGGCCCGATGAATGCGGGCACAACACTATTGGCATTTGTCGCTGACCCTGACGGGTATGAAATAGAACTATTACAACCCAAGACCAACACATAAAAAACATCTAACGCGATGAAACCTCTATTAATAGAGTCATCCAGCCAGATGGATGCCTTAGTTGAACAATTAAGCCACAAAAAATTAATCGCCGTCGACACGGAATTTTTTCGGGAAACAACGTATTACCCAGCATTAGCACTGGTACAGATTGCAACAGATTCTATCGTCGCTTGCATAGACCCGCTTGCTTTTAACGCACAACCCGCATTAAAAAAATTACTGCTTGATGAAACCATCACAAAAATATTTCACTCTTGCTCGCAAGATCTGGAAGTGCTTTTTTATTACCTTGGCGATATCCCTAACACCATTTACGATACACAGATTGCTAATGCATTACTTACCGACCATCATCAGATTGGTTATGCCTCACTCGTTGAAAACGAACTGAGTATACAGCTTGAAAAGTCGCAGACACGAACCAACTGGTTACAACGACCATTAACCAAAAAACAGATCCAGTATGCTGGCGATGATGTTTTATACCTCTATCAATTACATAACCGTTTAGATGAAAAGTTAACCCTCAGCAACCGACAGACATGGTTGGCCGAAGAATGCAACAAACTATCTAACATTAGCTTTCAAGTCGATATCGACAAACTCTGGCGTCGCGTCAAAGGCACAACAAGATTAAGCAAAAAAAACTTAATGACCGTACAGTGTATTGCAATATGGCGAGAACAACTTGCACAACATAAAAATAAAACTCGCAGAAAAGTCTTAAGTGACAACACTATCTTACGACTGGTACTCGATTCGCCAAAAAATGTAACCGCGCTGAATCAATCCTTTGCACCCAACGAAAAACTTAACGACAACGAATGCCAACAATTGTTTAGTGCTATTGAAAACGCCCAAAAAATACCTGAGGAAAAATGGCCAGACAATCAATTTAATACGTTGAATGTAGAACAGAAAGTATCACTAAAAAATCTACAGCAACTAGTCAACAACAAAGCCGACGAATTAGGCATTTCCAGCGCCATCATCTGTTCAAAAAAAGAACTGGAAACGCTGATAAAACGACACGAAAAAAATCATGGCGTACATGATGACGATATACCCGTCGAACTCACTATCGGCCAGGGCTGGCGATTACAATGCATTGGACAGACACTAGTAGAAACATTAAAAGAAACCTAAAAATATAACATGAAAACAGTTGTTATGATGCCGTAAGCGTAATACTATTGAGGTAATGTAATATACGTGAGGAACTCACATGCACAACGCTATTAATGCTTGTATAAAGACGTTTTTTATTCTTGCTATATCACTCGGCAGCGTCAATACTTTTGCAGAAAATTCGCAAGAATTTGGTGATTACGTCATCCATTACAACGCTTTTCGAAGTGACACCATCTCTACTGAAGTGGCCAAACAGTACGGCCTGACCCGTGCAAATAATCGTGTATTAATCAACATCGCCGTATTAAAAAAAGTATTGAACACAACAGGCAAACCAACAAGTTCAGTAATAACAGGTCACGCCAGTAACCTTACTGGGCAGTTAAAACAACTTGAATTTAAAGAGATTAAAGAAGGCACGGCAATTTATTATCTTGCTGATACAAAAATAAGTGACGGTGAATTTTTAAAGTTCAATATAAAAATCATCCCTGAAGGTGAAACCAGGGCGGCACGACTGAAGTTTGATAAACGATTCTTTACCTATTAACAAATATTTAAGTTTGTAGTGATAAATGACACCTTGATAAAAGCCGTTTATTCGACTTTTATGTCACGTTAACTTTTACTCGGATGATGTGTAGCCTCAAAAAAAGTCAGCCATCACTATGTGACAAATGCGTTTCTACAACCTGTTTTCCAATCAAAACAATATAACCCTGCTCGCGTGCTCCAAAGTAACTTTCCTCACTAACGACAAGCCCCACACCAGCTGTATATTCAAAACTATACAGACGACATATCTGCACCGTTCCTCCAATATCTCGTCTCAGCCAGGTACGTTGACGAATGACAGTTGCATCTAAAAGTTGCAGATTAGCTTTATTACATTTTTGGCGACATACGGCCAACGCCACCTCATTGCATCGCTGTGTGCCCCACCAATACCAGATGCCAGCTAAAATTAGTAATATGAGTATTATTTCGTCCATTTTTAGCTTTTACTTCACCGAGTTACCCTAAAACCATTTCATCGTACAGCAAATTCCGATAAAATCATCCCATTGGTGCAGTATTTAACTGAACCTTAATTTCCCTAAACATTTTGAGACAAACTATGCCTGCCGAAAAGGACTCAACCAATAGACCCAACGCCTACTCCTACAAAGACCTGTTAACCTGTAGTCGTGGTGAACTGTTCGGCCCAGGCAATGCGCAACTACCTGCACCGAATATGTTGATGATCGACCGCATAAGTCGTATTGCTGAAACTGGCGGCTCATACAATAAAGGTGAGATAAAAGCTGAACTCGATATTAACCCTGACCTTTGGTTTTTTAAGTGCCATTTTGAAAATGACCCTGTCATGCCAGGCTGCTTAGGTCTGGATGCCATGTGGCAACTTATCGGTTTTCATTTAGGCTGGTTAGGCCATCCAGGACGAGGGCGAGCTCTGGGCGTTGGCGAAGTTAAATTTACCGGTCAGGTCCTGCCCACTGGTAAAATAGTTAAATACCAGATTGACATTAAACGTGTTATTGCGCGCGGCCTGGTCATGGGCATTGCTGACGCCTCGATGTCTATCGATGACCGCGACATCTATGTGGCAAAAAACTTACGTGTTGGCCTCTTTACCTCAACTGAAGATTTTTAAGGTATTAAAAAATGAAACGAGTAGTAATCTCTGGAATCGGAATTGTTTCCTGTCTCGGCAATGATAAAAATGCCGTACTGGACTCACTGCAACAAGGTCGTTCAGGTATAAAATTCAAACAGGAGTACGCTGACGTCGGCATGCGCAGTCACGTGGCCGGCAGTGTTGATATCGACACCACAGCCTTAATTGACCGTAAAGTAAAACGCTTCATGGGCGATGCTGCTGCGTTTACCTATATTTCCATGCAACAGGCGATTGAAGACGCCAAACTTGACGACRGTCAGGTATCMAATGTCCGCACTGGTCTCATTATGGGTTCAGGTGGTGCRTCATCAGCCAAYCAAGTTGAAGCCGCCGACATTCTTCGYARTAAAGGTATTCGYCGTGTTGGCCCTTACATGGTGCCACGCACCATGGCCAGTACSGTTTCCGCTTGTCTGGCYACACCCTTTCACATYAAAGGCGTTAATTACTCYATCAGTTCRGCSTGYGCTACCAGYACRCATTGTATCGGCAATGCTTAYGAACTCATCCAGTTAGGCAAACARGAYATTATYTTTGCCGGCGGCGGYGAAGAAGAGCACTGGTCRYTSAGTATGTTATTTGATGCCATGGGTGCRCTTTCRACYAARTAYAATGARACACCWGAAAARGCWTCTCGYACCTATGATGCRRACCGTGAYGGWTTTGTRATMGCCGGTGGTGGTGCYACTGTRGTGGTCGAAGAACTCGAACACGCACTCAAACGCGGCGCACCTATCTATGCAGAAATCGTCGGTTACGGCGCAACATCCKWSRRTRTNKAYAWRRYYGSANSMTCTNGWRMASKYGSGAYMMRTWKMATGYWGMTKGSTRTGNAAGNCAWCNGAWGRWRAYMTSGATTACATCAATTCTCACGGCACCAGCACACCTGTTGGCGACTCAAAAGAGTTATACGCCATCAGAGAAACTTTTGGCAACAACATCCCGCCCAWCAGTTCCAGTAAATCACTGGCAGGACACTCATTAGGTGCATCCGGTGCCCAAGAAGCGATTTACACCATGCTGATGATGCAAAACAACTTCATTCAAGCATCGGCCAACATTGAAACCATGGACGAAAACGCGATAGATATGCCTATTGTCACAAAACGAAAGGACAACGTAGACATCAACCTTGCCATGTCTAACAACTTTGGTTTCGGCGGCACAAATGCCTGCCTGGTGATGAAAAAATTTAAACACTAAACAAGTACACCAGCCTTATCGAAAGCAGCTAAACCATCGAAAATGAAGGCAAAGATACTTCGTGCAAAGCTCTCTAATAACTTAAGGGCACTTTCCTATTCTAGTGCTACAATTATATTAACTATAAAAATAACCCGATGTTAAATGGTAAGCACATGAACAAATTACTTTCAAAAAAAGGAACGCTACCCAGAAAAGCCGTAAGTCAACATATGACTTATATCACTCTGATAACAGCTGCCTTGCTTTTCTCATCAAATGCATTGGCTAATCGTCCTGCCATGGAAGATGACGGTAGCGTTAATAATGATGACATCGTTAAAAACACCAGCGAACATCGACCAGAAGCTTTACCTGAAACACAAGCAGAAACACCTTCCTCAGTTGACCTGATGATGCAAAATCAGGCAAAGCAAACCACGACCACTGGTGATATTGTGTCACTTCCTGCAAAAGAGATGCAACCAGGTGAAACAGTAAGAATTCAATTACTCGACTACCCACGACGCGGTATGAGCATGGACAAGGTTCAGCGTGAACTCGGCCAACCCATGACCATATCCAACAGCATCGGCAAACCACCCATTACCCACTGGACATACAATGACCGCGTGGTTTATTTTGAATACTCCACGGTATTACATGTTGTAGCAAGATAACCGTAACTCGATGATAATCGCACATCAGCGGTCAATCGTAAGCTTTAGCTAATAAAACAGTACCTGTTTAATCATTGTTATTTCCCCTTCCATAAGCCCTTATCATTTTACTACCAGTCCATTACAGAGACTGCAAAGCCCCTTCCTTAAAAAGGCCGGCATACGACTTTACGTCAAACGTGACGATCTGATCCACCCACAATTTGGCGGCAATAAATGGCGAAAACTAAAGTACAACCTTATCCACGCCAAAAAAAATCGACACACTACTTTATTAACATTTGGCGGTGCATGGTCCAACCATATCTATGCTACCGCCGCCGCTGGTCAATACTTCGGTTTTGRCACCATCGGTCTCATCCGTGGTGAAAAACACACGCCATTAAATGCAACATTGGCATTCGCCGAAAAATGCGGAATGGATTTACATTACGTTAATCGCAAGCAATATCATCTCAAAAACGAATCTTCATTTTTAAAAGAACTACGACAACAATTTGGTGATGTCTACATCCTACCCGAAGGTGGCAGCAATACACTTGCTCTCAGAGGTTGCGAAGAAGTGGTAAGTGAAATAGAGCATACCTTAAAAGAACCATTTGATGTTATCTGCTGCGCCTGTGGGACCGGGGCAACACTTGCTGGTCTAATTACTGCCATTAAACCAACACAAAAAGCCATCGGTTTTTCTGCACTTAAAGGTGGTGAGTTTCTTGCTGACGACGTTAATTTATTTCTAAAAAAAGCCTACACCAATAACCCAAAAAGTGATCTTCGTTATAAAGATAACTGGGCAATAGAATCACGGTTTCATTTTGGAGGTTACGCAAAAGTTAACGAGGACCTGATTACCTTTATGCATTCATTTCAAAAACAATTTGGTTTTGCACTCGACGCTGTTTATACGGCTAAAATGTTCTTTGGTTTATTTGAACTGATAAAAATGAAAACTTTTTGCACTGGCAGCACGATCGTAGCAATACACAGTGGTGGACTACAAGGCAATAAAGGGTTTAATCTTCAAACTCATTCGAAATAATTTTTATAATCTGCACTTAAATACGATACAGTAAATAAACTATGCAAACTCAATGCCCACATTGCGAAACAACCTTTCGAATTACCGAAATACAGATACATACTGCCGACGGGTTTGTACGCTGCGGCATATGCAAAGAAGTTTTCAATACGATCGACGTAG
Organism: Gammaproteobacteria bacterium; assembly: GCA_002401185.1. Lineage (GTDB taxonomy): Bacteria > Pseudomonadota > Gammaproteobacteria > SZUA-229 > SZUA-229. Next base: position 10,359 of record NVSH01000011.1, read on the forward strand.
CCAATCAACACAAACACCAGCAATCACTACTTCTCGATACACAAACAAAAACAGAGTCTCTATCAACGATAAAGCAAATAATTGCATCCGACAGTGACATTACTCAGCTCAATCCCCTTGATGTAACTGTTGACAATTACGACACAGAAACAACAACTGACACATCACGCGACGCCTTTGATTTTTTTGATGAAGACAAAAACGCATCACTAGAACATGTGGTTCCTGATAAGTATCGTGAGACAAAAGCATCGAAATCACATTCTCTGCTTTCAGTTACACTGTGGGGTTTAGGCGTACTTTTTTTAACTGCAACACTAACCATCGAGTACATCTGGTTCAATCGAGATCAATTAAAACAAATACCTGAATTACAGATAGTTTTCAACCAGTTATGCCAACACATCGAATGCAAAAAAATCAGTCTGCGCGCACCTGAAAAAATCGCACTAATCACACGTAATGTCTATTCTCACCCTAAAGAAAAAGATGCTCTGATGATCAATGTCACCATGACAAACAAAGCGAAATTCGCGCAGCCTTATCCCGTCATGCAAATTGATTTTTCAGATAGACGTGGCGGTATCGTCGCAGCAAGGCGCTTTCTACCGAGCGAATACCTACCAGCTGAAACCGATGAAACAACATTGATTCCACCTGACACCAGCACCAGTGTGACACTTGAAATCAAGGACCCCGGCAAACAGGCAGTGACCTACGAATTCAACTTTTTATAACTGCGCGTTAAACGTGTCGATAAAAATACAGGCTACGTTATTTCACAAATCGTTAGAACCTGTCAAAATAACGGTAAGATGAATATTGGCAACCATACATTTAATACCCCGATAATCCTTGCGCCGATGGCAGGCGTAACTGACCGCCCCTTCCGAGACTTGTGTTATCAGCTAGGCGCTGACCTATGCTTTTCTGAGATGGTCACCGCAGAAAAACACCTGCGGCATTCACGAAAAACACAGCTACGACTCAACCATGAAGGCGAAAAAGGCATACGAAGCGTACAAATTGCCGGCACTGATCCAGAAAAATTAGCCACTGCCGCGCGATTTAATGTCGAACACGGCGCCCAGATCATTGATATCAATATGGGTTGCCCTGCAAAAAAAGTGTGTAACGTTCAGGCTGGTTCGGCCTTACTCAAAAACGAACCTCTGGTTGCCGACATCCTGGCATCTGTCGTAGCTGCCGTTGATGTCCCCGTAACATTAAAAATACGAACCGGTTGGGACCACCATAACAAAAATGCCGTCCGCATCGCTTATCTGGCTGAACAAAGTGGCATACAGGCACTTTCAGTACACGGCAGAACACGAGCAGACGCTTACCGAGGTGACGCAGAATACCAAACCATCGCCGCTGTCAAAAATGTCGTTTCTATTCCTGTTTTCGCCAATGGTGATATCACCGACCCCAAAAAAGCCAAGGCGGTACTTGAGTACACCAAAGCCGACGGTTTAATGATTGGCCGCGCGGCGCAAGGTAACCCATGGGTATTTAGCCAAATAAAACATTATCTGGCGAATGACACACTACTTACCCCTCCCGATAACGAACAAATATGTCTGGTATTAACCACTCACCTGAAAAATTTATATGATTTTTATGGTGAACTTTCCGGTGTTCGTATAGCGCGCAAGCACATAGGGTGGTATCTTAAAGGCAAACAAGGTTTCGAAACATTTCGACAACAGGTAAATAAGGTCGAAGAAGCAGTAACACAAATTGAACTTATAACCGACTTTTTCAACAGACAACCTCCGTTAACAACATGAGCAGCATGAGCGCACAAGACTATCAAAACATGAACAACGATGATGACTTCAAAGATAGCTCACGTGAAATTTCACAGCTTAGTCATGCAGTAAAACATTCCATTCGTCGTTACCTCTACGAGCTGGACGGTATGCAGCCAAACGATATGTACGCAATGGTGTTGAGACAGGTCGAACAACCTCTGCTTGAAGCCATTTTAGAACACACGAAAGGTAATCAATCACGAGCAGCTGCATTACTCGGCTTAAATCGTGGTACCTTGCGAAAGAAATTACGCAGTTATAATCTTCACAGATAACCGTTGAATTAATCACGCTAACGAAACATTCAGAAAGTGACATACACGCTAGCGCTAGTTATAATTCGCTCCTTCCAAAAATTCCTGTAAGGGCTGCAACATGACCAATAATTCTCTGCGTCCGGTACGACGCGCGCTTCTCAGTGTTTCTGATAAAGACGGCATCATCGACTTTGCCAGAGCGCTACACGATCGAGGCATCGAAATTCTTTCTACTGGTGGCACCGCCAGGTTACTCATCGAAAATATGATCCCGGTTAAGGAAGTATCAAAACATACCGGTTTTCCTGAGATTATGGATGGCCGCGTTAAAACCCTGCACCCAAAAATTCATGGTGGCATACTCGGTCGTCGTGGTATTGACGATAACGTGATGAAAGATAATGATATCGCGCCCATCGATCTTGTCGTGGTCAACCTCTACCCATTTGAAGCCACCGTAGCCAAACAGGATTGCTCATTAGAAGACGCTATCGAAAACATCGATATCGGTGGCCCTGCTATGGTACGCGCAACAGCCAAAAACCATGCTTATGTCAGTATCATCGTCGACCCGATCGATTATCAGCGTGTATTAAAAGAATTACATGATAATGACGGCACCGTCAGCACAGCAACACGATTTGATCTCGCCGTTAAAGCTTTCGAGCATACCTCAAACTATGACGGCATGATTGCCAATTACCTCGGTCGGGTACGCTTTGATGACAAGTCAGAAATCATCATGGATGAACTGCCGCGCACCATCAATCTGCAATTTACCAAAGTCCAGAAAATGCGTTACGGTGAAAATCCACATCAACACGCTGCTTTTTATACAGAAAAAAACCCAGCAGACGCCTGCATCGCCACCGCTACCCAACTTCAGGGCAAAGCGTTGTCGTACAATAATATCGGTGATACCGATGCTGCACTAGAATGCGTCMAACAGTTTGATGAACCGGCATGTGTTATCGTCAAACACGCTAACCCCTGCGGCGTTTCAGTCAACACCAACATTTTAGAAGCATACAATGCTGCCTACAGCACAGATCCAGAATCTGCGTTCGGCGGTATSATCGCATTCAACCGAGAGCTGGATGGTGAAACAGCGACGACTATCGTAGAGCGCCAGTTTGTCGAAGTCGTCATCGCCCCTAAAATAAGCGCAGAAGCTATCGAGGTGATTTCTCAAAAGAAAAATGTCCGTCTACTCGAATGCGGTGAGTGGCAGACACCTGCATCGCGCATGGATCTCAAACGCGTTAACGGTGGATTACTGGTGCAAGATGCAGATTTATTACTGGTCGATGAGATAAAAATAGTATCCACATATCAGCCAACAGAACAACAATTAAGTGATTTATTGTTTAGCTGGAAAGTCGCAAAATTCGTTAAATCCAACGCCATCGTTTACGGTAGAAACAACATGACAATCGGTGTTGGTGCTGGCCAGATGAGCCGTATCAACAGCGCGCGCATCGCAGGCATAAAAGCCGAACATGCTGGTTTAGAAGTAGCCGGCGCAGTCATGGCATCTGATGCCTTTTTCCCCTTTCGTGATGGTATAGATGCCGCACATCAAGCAGGCATCGTCGCCGTCATTCAACCTGGCGGCTCGATGCGTGATGAAGAAGTCATCGCCGCCGCCAATGAACATGGCATGGCTATGGTGTTTACAGGCATGCGACACTTTAAGCATTAACGCTAACAGATCATTACAAAACGCTATTGACTGAAAACATGAATCGTCTTCTGACACTTCCCGACGACTCAAGACGGCTATCAATCCATTGAAGGACGAACACATTTTGAACCATCACTAAGAAGCTCACCAAAAACATACTTCAGGCAGACAGCTGTATTGRNCARTAAWAYNTCTWWNAACWKSAASAATYWYAWAWAAATCAATAGACAATGATTAAAAAAACCTTGAATACTTACATGCAGATTATGTTATAAAGAGTGATATGGAAGACAAACGGCTCGAAGAAAACCGGCAGCTCCGGGAGAGACTCGATAAACTCCTGAATGAAGCACGCCGAAATGAACAAACACAAAACTCATTTGATAACTTCGCGTTATCAATTGTAGCTGCACAAGGTCCCGCCGAACTATTCCATTTATTATTAGAGTACGAAAAAAGTTTTCGCGTCGATGAAATCCGACTTTGCCTGGTCGATCGCTATCACGAAGTTGAGCGGTTACTTACCGAAAATTATCAGAACGACTACCCAGGGCTGAGCTTCATCGATACCGAAACCAGTCGGCAGCACATTTTTGATTTACCTGATTACCCGATCCTGGGGACGCGCATCATCAGCCAATACGATTGGTTAATCAACGCTGATGGAAACAACCATTACCAATCTGCAGCGCTGCTGCCATTAAAACGCGGTAATAAAGTTATCGGCATGCAATTATTATTAAGTAAAGATGCCTCGCGCTACGATAAAAGTGATGGCACGGCCTTCTTACATAAACTTGCTGCAATGACAGCCATATCTATCGAAAACTGCATTAACCATCAACGTATACTGGACATGGGTTATCATGATGGCCTGACCAATGCGTATAATCGACGTTATTTTGACGAACGACTAAAGCACGAAGTTGACCGTTGCGTACGAAATAAAACCGATTTAGTCTGTCTGTTTATCGATGTCGACTTTTTCAAAAAAGTTAACGACACACATGGCCATCAAGTTGGCGATGCGGTCCTGGTTAGGTTGGTGACTTTAATGCAGGAACTGGTCCGTTCTAGCGACATCGTGGCGCGATATGGCGGTGAAGAATTCACTATCATCCTGCCAGACACGGGCATTCAACTTGCCCGCGAAGTCGCAGAACGTATTCGTAGTCAGGTGGCAAAGCAAGCACTTATCATCGATGATGACACCTTGAGCATCACCGTCTCCATTGGCCTGGCATCACTCAGTCAGATAAAGATTCAAAACACTGACAACAAAAACAAATCATTACAGATAAATACAGATGGCCTTGATCAGCAATTATTAAGTCGAGCGGACGAAGCTTTATATCAAGCGAAACACACAGGCAGGAATCAAGTTGTTATCAAAAAAATGTTGAACTAGAACAACTATAATTAATATTTACTCTGCAAATAAATAGTATTTTTCGCACGCACATGATGTCGTACATCGAGCTTCCATTCAGAGACGGGGGCGCTTTCGTCAGACTCGTTTTTATCCAATAACTTAAAATACCAGACACCTTCACTTATCGATTGATTGACGTGGCCGATGTACTGATTACCAATACCATGGTCTAATGATACCGTTATATCACTGTTTTCCCGTGTCGCATGCAGTATATGTAACGGCAAGATTCTTGGATAAGTTTCAAGTGCGCCTTTATCAAACTGCACTTTGATAACTCTGGTACTGTTATCAAATTCAATAATGGCACTTAAACCCAACTCAGCCGCTTTTTTATCTCGACTGATGACGCGATTAATTTCCTTCCCCAGCTTGTAATAGTCATCTGCAACTAATCCATCTTCAGTATTCAGTGCCAACGTAATCATGACCACACCCATGATAACTGCTGAAAACGGAATAGAAAACATCATCCACACCAGTGGATAGTGGTACCAGGCCTTACTTTGTTCTGTCATTTGCATAACTCTCAATTAAGGTTATCTAAATGTAGGACCGAGAAAACGCGCTTCTTCGACGACCATTAAGTCATCAAAACCAACGGCATTCAAGGTAAATAAAATCTCATTACTACGCTGTTTAAGATTGTAGGCATCCACCTGGACACGAACCGGTAGCTCAACAACCTCACCACTTTTCACCACTACTTCAGCCGTATCTTTCTTAAGAATTAAATCAGGAATACCCTCCACTGACAAGGTGTAGTAATGATCCTGCTTATCCATATTTAACAACTTGATAATATAAACATTTTCGATCAAACCCTCAGTGGTCTCACGATACAAGCTATTACGATCACGTATTACATCCATACCAATAGGCAGCCGCTGCGAAATAGAATAAAACGCACCCGCGATGCTTGCTATTAAAATCAATCCATAAACCACCATACGCGGTCGCATAATATGCGTATGTCCACCCATAAGGATATTTTCAGTACTATACCTAATCAAACCACGATCGTAACCCATCTTATCCATTACGTCATCACAGGCATCAATACAGGCCGCGCAACCTATACATTCATATTGTAAACCATCACGAATATCAATCCCCGTCGGACAAACTTGCACACAGATCGTACAGTCGATGCAATCACCTAAACCCGCTGCGCTTTTGTCTAGTGTTTTTTTTCTTGGCCCTTTAGGCAAACCACGTGACTCATCAAATGCGACCATCATCGTGTCCTGATCAAACATCACACTCTGAAAACGCGCATAAGGACACATATGCAGACACACCTGTTCACGCAACCAACCCGCATTACCATAAGTTGCTAAACCATAAAAAAATATCCAGAAAGTTTCCGTAGGACCGTTATTAAAGGTAATAAAATTAAACGCTAATTCACGCATAGGTGAAAAATAGCCGACAAAAGTCACACCGGTATAAATAGAAAATGATATCCAGATAAAATGTTTAGTGGCTTTAATTCTAATTTTACGAAAAGAGCTAGCGGCTTTGTCCAGCTTCATTTGTTGCTGACGAGAACCCTCAACTTTTCGCTCAATCCATAAAAATGCTTCCGTCCATACCGTTTGTGGGCAGGCATAACCACACCAGACACGTCCGGCAAGCGTGGTAACAAAAAACAACCCCAGTGCCGCAATGATAAGAAATAAAGTCAGGTAGATGAAGTCCTGAGGCCAAAACACCATGTTTAAGATATAAAACTTGCGTTCCGGCAAGTCGAATAGCACAGCCTGACGACCATCCAACTGCAACCAGGGGACAATGTAGTATAGCCCCAGTAATATTGCTACACCTGCCGTACGAAATGCAGCAAATAAACCATGCACCTCACGCGGATAAATTTTCTTCAGCTTTGCTGAGATTAAACGCTCAGCATCAGCATCTTTTTTATCCTCGCTGGCTTTACTCTCGCTGGTTTTAATTTCGACCATTATAAAAATGTTGGCTAGTGTTTATTGAAGACTAATTAAGTATTTACAAAATAAATTCAGATGCGTGAATCCACGATATTTAATAACACAGCCGAAATTATCGATTAATGGTCTTATTGGGTTTTAAAAAATAGCTTGTTGCAGCCGACGATATAGCACCTAAAGACCAGAACAGAAAAAAACAAATCGTATAAAGACTCAAGCTACCAATATCATAATCTATGAACAAGTCTGCCGGATCAAACGCGACGGTAAACAACACTGTTGCGACACCTGCTGTTATAAAGGAAGGCCACACGATTGCAATTATACGCTGTACTGGTGGTATCGAATCCATTTTCATTACTCTATTTTTTACAGAATGGATTAATCTCTTTCCAGAGAAGCTCTGATTATTCCACGTCGGATTCGTGCGACAGACTATATATATAAGCAGCTAATATACGCACTTTAGCTTCACCTAAAAAGTCTTTGTGTGCAGGCATTTTACCACTACGACCTTTGGCAATAACATCCTTAATAGCACGAGGAGAACCTCCGTACAACCAAACATTATCCGTTAAATTAGGTGCACCTAAAGCTTGATTGCCTGTACCGTCAGGCATGTGACAACCGACACAAAATATATCGAACCTGGCTTTACCCGCAGTAGCCAAATTCTCATCTACATTTCGTCCAGCGAGCTTCATCACATAACTGGCTACTTCATTGACGCCCTCCGAACCGCCAAGAGGGACTTCCCAGGAAGGCATAAAGCCAGCGCGTCCGTACAAAATGCTTGTTTCTATCTGTTCAGGTGAACGACCATATAACCAGTCACTATCTCGAAGGTTAGGAAACCCCGGTGCACCACGCGCATCGGAGCCATGACAGATAGCACAATAGGTAGCAAATAGACGCCCACCTGCATGCATCGCTGCTTTATTGCCGGCCAGTTCAGGAATTGGTGTTTCAGAAAATTGTGCAAACAATGGACCAAACTCAGCATCGGCGGCATCCATTTCAATCTGATACTCTTTAATAGATGTCCAATTCAGTAAACCTTTAAACGTTCCCATGCCAGGGTATAAAATCAAATAAACAACAGCAAAAAATATACTCATGTAAAACATCGCCACCCACCAGCGCGGCAGGGGGTTGTTTAATTCTTGTAGGTCTTCATCCCACACATGCTCTGTCGGTACACCATGGTCTTCTTCAGCGTCCATTTTATTGGTGGACACTAGCATATAGATTAGCCAGATAATGCCACCGCCAGCTATGGCACTAATAAACCAACTCCAAAATCCACTGGTAAAGTCAGACATGATTATTCCTCGTAACTTTTAATTTGTTTTTCAAACCAATCGTTTCATTAAATATTTATCTTCAAATCAAAATGATCAAGCCGATTTATCTCTTACGTTGTTGCTCATCACTTAAAGCTTCGTCGTCATCGAGTGCCATCCTGGCAGCTGTATCAAAATTATCTTTGCGTTTACCACTCCAGGCCCAAATAATTACAACGATAAAAAACACAAAAGCAAAAACAGTCCACGCTGATTGCCAAAACACTTCTGTTGATAAGAATTCCATAGCTTCAGTTTCGATTGCGCGAATTATTACACGCGTTAATAATCAGGGTAGTTTTTATAACAGCCATTAACGGTTCCGCTTCACATGCAGACCTAATGACTGCAAGTAGGCGACAACGGCATCAAGTTCCATTTTACCTTCCAGGGTTGCTGGTGCTGCTTCAATTTCAGCGTCAGAGTATGGATGACCCAGTATAACCAGGGTTTTCATCTTGGTCTGGATATCACTACCATCCAGTGCATTGGTTTCCAGCCAGGGGTACGAAGGCATAATCGACTCAGGCACGACATCGCGTGGGTTAATTAGATGTACCCGATGCCAGTCATCAGAATAACGCCCACCGACACGATGCAAATCGGGGCCGGTACGTTTTGAGCCCCATAAAAATGGACGGTCATAAATAAATTCACCGGCTACTGAATAATGACCATAGCGTTCGGTTTCTGCACGGAACGGTCGAATCATCTGCGAATGGCAACCCACACAACCCTCACGGATATAAATATCTCGTCCCTCGAGTTGCAACGCCGTATACGGTTTTAATCCATCTACCGGTGTGGTCGTTGAATACTGGAAAAACAACGGCAGAACCTGCGCCAAACCACCCCAGATAACAACACTGAAAGTTAAAACAATTAACACACCGACTTTTGTTTCAAGCTTATCCTGAATAATTGACATGATTCTTCTCCTCTAACGTCTAATGTGCTACTTGTGGTTCAGGGATAACAGCAGGTACCGATTTACCCTGCATAACTGTTTTAACGATGTTATAGGCCATAATAAACATACCCATCAAGAATAACGCGCCGCCGCCGGTACGAATGATGTAAAACGGATGCATCGCCTGGACGCTTTCGACAAAACTGTAAGTTAAGGTGCCATCACTGTTTATCGCACGCCACATCAAACCCTGCATAATGCCTGAAATCCACATCGACGTAATGTACAACACGATACCGATGGTTGCTATCCAGAAATGCGTTTCGATCAATTTTTCACTGTAAATTTTAGTATTAAATAATTTTGGTATAAGAAAATACATGGCACCGATACTCACCATTGCCACCCAACCCAGCGCACCCGAATGCACGTGTCCAATCGTCCAGTCAGTGTAATGAGATAAAGCATTAACTGTTTTGATTGCCATCATCGGCCCTTCGAAGGTCGACATGCCATAGAATGATACAGACACGATGAGGAATTTAAGAATAGGGTCTGTACGCAGTTTGCCCCAGGCACCTGATAGCGTCATAACGCCATTGATCATACCGCCCCAGGAAGGTGCTAATAAAATAAGTGAAAAGGCCATACCCAAAGACTGTGTCCAGTCAGGCAGTGCGGTATAATGCAGATGGTGTGGGCCTGCCCAGATATAAGTAAATGATAAAGACCAGAAATGCACAACAGATAAACGGTATGAATAAACCGGACGCCCAGCCTGTTTAGGGATAAAGTAATACATGATGCCGAGGAAACCCGCCGTCAGAAAGAATCCTACTGCATTATGCCCATACCACCATTGCACCATTGCGTCCTGCACGCCCGAATAAACAGAATAGGATTTAAGAAAACTAACCGGTAGTGCTGCGCTGTTCACCACATGTAACATGGCAACGGTAAGGATAAATGAACCAAAGAACCAGTTGGCCACGTAGATATGCGACACTCTTCTCTTGGCAATGGTGCCGAAAAACACCACCGCATAAGATAACCAGACAATAGTCAGTAATATATCGATTGGCCATTCAAGTTCAGCATACTCTTTAGATGATGTGTAACCCAGTGGTAGCGTAATAGCCGCGCAAGCGATTACCAACATCCAGCCATAGAAAGTAAATTTGGCCAGTGCGGGCGCAAATAAACGCGTGTGGCAGGTACGCTGCACGACATAATATGAAGTCGCAAATAAGGCTGAACCACCAAAACCAAAAATAACAGTGTTGGTATGTAGTGGACGTAAGCGACCGAATGACAACCACGGCGTATCAAAATTGAGTACTGGCCAGGCCATCTGCGATGCGATGAGAACACCAATCATCATGCCAAAAACACCGAGAACAATTGTCGATAATGCAAACAATCGCACCACGGAATAATCATAGGTCATAGTTTCATCGTTCATAAAATCGTCCGCTTAAATTTTAAAATGACTTTAGTTTAAATATAACAGTAGCCGTAGATAGCCAAACCATCATATTTTCCTGTTAGTTTAGGTTAATGCATCAATCAGTAATTATTCAACCAGAAATCAACCAACAATTAATCCACAAAATGAGGCGCGAATCCGTTAAACCAGAGAATAGCCATACCCACCATCATCAAAACCAGCCCCACCATACCAACAGACACTATCGCACTTGAGAACAGGAAGCCATGGTCATCGTCGACTTCCATCATGATAGGAAGACCTGTGTACAATAGTTTTACTGTGTATGCCAGAGCTGGCAGACCGATGACAAAGTTAAGCCACAATATTGGGAACAACTCGACAAAACCAACCAGGAACAGTGGCGTTACTGTATAGGCTGATAGACGAACACAACGCATCAGGGTTTGTTTGGAACCATAGGTATGTCCCATCCAGTTAATCGCCTGCCCCATAATCAAGACACCGGCTAACATTACGAAATAATAAGCAATAGCTATGGTCAACGCGCTTTCATGTGTCAGCTTAATCGCTTCTCGCGCACCGATTTCCCAGCCGAAGGTTGTCGTTCCGATGTAACCAGATATGGGCGCAATCGCCGCCATGATTAGAACATAACTTAAGAGAAACCGACCAAGTGTTGTTTCCTCATCTCGAATTTTTATCCATTCTTTCGATGGACTCACCATTATTCCGAATAAGTGTGGCAGCATAAAGCATCTCCGAATGTTATTTTTTTACGAAATTTTTCCGCATAAGAAAGCATCCGTTAAGAATGTCGCTACATAATACACTGCTATTTTATTAATTCAAAATCTTTAATACACTATGAGAATACATACGGAGTTTATTGATTACTACACAAATCGACATGACATAAGTCAAGTTCCAAAAAAAATACTTCGCCATAACTACTTTTTTGTATCGATCATTACGATTAACCAACACAACCTGGTTTTTTATTCGTGGATACGCAATCGCCGACCATGGCTTTCAAAGCCTCCATCTGCAAGATTGTAATATGTCTACGATCGACATTAATGATGCCCTGTTTCTGAAAGGTAGCAAATAAACGGCTCACCGTTTCTACCGCCACACCCAGATAATTAGCGATATCCTGCCGCGCCATGGACAGATTAAACTCATCCTCTTTCCAGTTTCGCTCTAGCATTCGACTGGACACACTAAGCAGAAAGCTCGCAAGTCGTTCTTCAGATGTCATTTTACCCAGTAGTAATAATAACTTATGATCATTACTCACCTCTTTACCCACAATGCGACGCATCTGATTTTGCAACCCAGGCAATTTTTGAGAGAGTGCTTCCAGTTGATCTATGGGTAATTTACAGACACTGGAGGTTTCCAGTGCAACCGCATTACAGGCATGTATGCCATCAGCGAAACCATCAAGGCCGAGTAATTCACCTGCCATATGAAAACCGACAATCTGCTCATCACCATTAGTGCTTTCTGTCATGGTCTTTATGCAACCTGTACGAACCGCATAAATGGCAACTGCTGCATCTCCACGACGATACAAATAATCATTTTTATGTATTGGTTTAAATTGCTTAACCACCGCATCCATGCTGGAAATATCCTCAACATTCATGCCATGCGGGAAACAAAGTTCACGTAAATTACATTCAGAACATCTGACTTTTAAATGATTAACATCAATACGTTTCAATGTGCCCATAGTAAGATACACCCCTAAGCGAATAGTTTTGACCTGGCAAGCCCTGTTCAAATCATACAGATGCTTTCATCCATATAATTATAATTGCAACCAACGTCAAACATTTACAATCCATTTAACCCGTTGACTTAACTATTATCCAGAGCTTTCGACGACAAACACACATGAATAAAATTTCAGAGCTATCTTCATGCTTTCATTGTGGCCTGCCTGTCGCTGAAGAGCTGGATATATCTATAGAATATAAAAACGAAAGCAGACCCATGTGCTGTTACGGCTGCCAGGCAGTGTCACAGGCGATTATCGACAGTGGCATGGATGCTTTTTATCAATACCGCACCAGCAAAGCAGAAAAACCTGAAGAGATCGTTCCCGAGTTCCTGCAACAGCTAAAAGCTTACGACAGCGATACCGTGCAAAAAAAATTCGTACAAAAGATAACGGGAGAAAGCACACGGGAGGTTTCACTTATCCTCGAGGGTATCACCTGTGCTGCCTGCATCTGGCTAAATGAAAAGCACCTGAACGCGCTCGAAGGCGTTATCAGCGCAAATATTAATTACAGCAACCATCGCGCACGGGTACGCTGGGATGATAGAAAACTCCAACTCRGTGACATTCTCGAATCTATCTCACGCATCGGTTACCTTGCTCACCCCTACGACCCGGAAGATAATCAACGCATCCTTGAAAAAGAACGTAAACAACAAATAAAACGACTAGGTCTGTCCGGGGTGCTTGGCATGCAGATCATGATATTTGCCGTTGCCATGTATACCGGTGAATGGTGGGGCATCGAAGAGACGTTCAAACAAAGCTTCCGCTGGATTAGCCTCGCCCTCTGCACTCCACTACTGTTGTACGCCTCCAGTGTATTCTTTAAATCAGCCTACCGAGATATTCGCAACAAGCGTGTCGGTATGGACGTACCGGTATCACTCGGCATCGCCATTGCATTTGGTGCCAGTACAGTAAACACCTTAACCGGTAGTGGTGAAGTTTATTTTGACTCGGTCGCGATGTTTACTTTCTTTTTACTGAGCGCACGTTTTTTCGAAATCGGTACCCGTAAAAAGACATCAGAAGCAACCGAAGCCTTACTCAACCTCAAACCAGCTATCGCAACAAGGCTGATTAATTACCACAATAAATCAAGCAAAAGCATTGAAAACACAGCCGTGGAACAAAAGGAGAACGTCGCCGTCGCAGATTTAAAGACCGGCGATTATCTATTGATCAGGCCAGGTGAAATCGTTCCCGCTGATGGCAGAGTCGTCGATGGCATCTCCGGTGTCAACGAATCCCTGATCACCGGTGAAAGCTTACCGGTAACCAAACAGATCGATGACTCCGTCATCGGTGGCAGCACAAATACTGAGAACCCACTCATCATCCAAATCACTGAGCTTGGTGAAGACTCAGTACTGTATTCGATACAACAATTAATCGACAATGCTCAGCAGACCAAACCTGCCATCGCTATACTCGCTGATAAAATTGCAAGCTGGTTCATCAGCATCTTACTCACGGTCGCTGCTGGCGTAGCTTATTACTGGTACAACGCTGACCCTTCCCAATGGTTAGAAGTAACCATTGCTACCCTGGTGGTTAGCTGCCCCTGCGCGCTCTCACTCGCCACACCTACAGCGATAACTGCRGCGAGCGGACAGATGGCAAAGATAGGTCTGTTAGCAAAACGTGCACATGCCCTGGAAACGCTGGCACATGCAAGCGACTTTGTCTTTGATAAAACCGGCACCTTGACGGAAGGCAACATCACCCTTGAAAAAACCATCTTACATATAAGTAGTATCGATGAAACTCAGGCACTATTAATAGCCGCGTCACTGGAAGCAAACTCAGAACATCCTATCGCCCGCGCAATATTAACGGCTAATCTTCAACCTTTACTTGCCATCGATAAGTTACAACACACAACCGGCGAAGGCATACAAGGCACTATCGATGAGACGACATGGTTTATCGGTAACCAGGCATTTATTCAAAAGCATTGCAACGTTAAGCCTAAAAATAGTAAAGACAACTCAAATAAAATATTCCTGGCCTGTGATAACCATAACGTCGCCACATTTCTTTTATCTGACACTATAAGAAAAAATGCCAGATCACTGATTGATAAACTTCATCGGCAACAAAAACATACCTACCTGATGAGTGGTGACAGACTTGAAACGGCAACCAGCGTATGTGATCAGCTAGGCATTCAACATTGTGTCGCAAATGTAAAACCTGAAGACAAATTAAACAGGGTCAAAACATTACAGCAACAGGGTGCTATCGTAATAATGACAGGGGACGGCGTTAATGATGCGCCTGTACTCGCTGGCGCAGACCTCTCCATCGCTATGGGCAATGGCACACAGCTGGCCGCAGCTACTGCCGACATGGTACTAATCAGTAATAATATCGAACATATCTACGACGGTTATGTTATTGCTGTTAATACACTAAAAATTATCAAACAAAATTTAAGCTGGGCACTTCTCTATAACGCCATGGCAATACCGGCCGCTGCGATGGGTTATGTCGAACCCTGGTTAGCCGCCCTTGGCATGTCGACAAGTTCGTTAGTTGTTATACTCAATACACTCAGGCTAAACAGGATAAAATAGAAAACGTCGACCGTCACCCTATCGAATGACTTAAGGGCACCTCTATTAATTGCTTGTGCCCTTATATGAGAAATTTTCAAGATTTCTCCCACTGGTCGAAACGACACTTACAAGACAAACAAGCACCATGGACAYTATCTACTTACTACTATTCATCACGCTAATTATTGTCGCTATCATCATCATTGTTTTTTTCTGGGCCGTCAAATCAGATCAGTTTGATGACCTTGAAGGACCTGCACACAGAATCCTCATGGATGATGATCAAGCAGAAGCGTCGCCCACAGACCATACTGACAACAAACCTCAACCAAAATAAACGGCAATACCAACCAGTAAAGACGGCTTTTAAATAAATATTCCAAAGCGCCTTAAATAGTAGTGTAAAATTTCCCGCTTTACATTCGACCTAAGCAATAACGCCCTATGAACGCGAACATGAAAATCTTAATCGTCGGTGGTGGCGGACGTGAACACGCCCTCGCCTGGAAAGCAGCTCAGTCGCCTCTTGTCAGCCAGGTTTTCGTAGCCCCTGGCAATGCTGGAACAACTCTTGAAAACAACATCGAAAATGTCGATATCAACGCAGAAGATATCCCCGCGCTACTGGCTTTTGCCAAAAGCGAAAACATTGACCTGACCATTATTGGCCCGGAAACCGCATTGGTTAATGGCATCGTCGATGTGTTCATCGACAACCAGTTAAAAATATTTGGCCCAACAAAAGCCGCCGCACAACTCGAAGGCTCTAAAGCATTCACCAAAGATTTCCTCGAACGTCATAAAATCCCGACTGCATAYTACGGMAACTTYACCGARATYGAACCCGCTRYTGCTTACATAGAAGAAAAAGGCGCGCCTATCGTCATCAAGGCCGATGGCCTGGCTGCGGGTAAAGGCGTCATCCTCGCACAGACGAATATTGAGGCCATCGCTGCGGTTAAAGACATGCTGGCCGGTAATAAATTTGGCGACGCTGGCGCATGCGTTGTTATCGAAGAATTTTTATACGGTGAAGAAGCCAGTTTTATTTGCATGATCGACGGTAAAAACATTTTACCGATGGCCAGTTCTCAAGACCATAAAGCACGTGATAACGGTGACACCGGACCGAATACTGGCGGCATGGGCGCGTATTCTCCCGCGCCGGTTGTGACACCCGAGATACATGACCGCATCATGCACATGGTCATCGAACCCACCGTAAAAGGCATGGCTGATGAAGGTAATAGCTTCACAGGATTTTTATACGCCGGTGTCATGATCGACCAAAAAGGCATACCCAAAGTACTGGAATATAACGTACGTTTCGGTGACCCAGAAACACAACCCATCATGATGCGACTGCAGTCGGATCTGGTGCAACATTGTCTGGACGCAATCGATGGCAAACTGGATCAGGCGAAAACATCATGGGATAAACGCACATCACTAGGCGTAGTACTCGCGGCAGGCGGCTACCCCGGCAGCCACAACAAAGGTGACATCATCAACGGCCTAAAAAACACAGAAACCGCTACGACAAAAGTGTTTCAA
>NVSH01000012.1 GCA_002401185.1 Gammaproteobacteria bacterium
GCCAGTATTAAAACAAAAACACTGGTTACGCGTTCTATTTTCAGAAACATGGGGTTTCGCCGGACGCACGCGTCGATTTTTTACCATTTTGTTTAATGGTAAAAATACCCTGGTGCAACTCTCATCCACTATTTCCTTCCGCGATGTTCTCAGTAATGCCGATAAAGATAGCGACAGTATCGATGAGATTCAAGGGTTACTATCCCGGCGCTTAATAGAAATAAAAAGCGCAACRCTAGGACCTGACATCTCTCATCGWCGCRTACTGGTTCGTCAATTATTAGAAAATRAAWCGATTAAAAARGCCATTCAACAACGACAGGAAAAAGATAACATCACACAATACCAGGCAACAAAAATTGCAGATAATTACCTTAATGAAATCGTCGCTGATCGAAGTTACATCACGATTCAGATTTTTCAACGTGTATTAACCGCATTCTGGAATAAATTCTATTCAGGTATCGATGTACATTTCAGTGGTCAACTAAAAAAACTGGCTTTAGATCACGAGCTGGTTTATGTGCCCTGCCATCGAAGCCACATCGATTATCTTCTACTTTCTTATGTGATACATAAAGAAGGCCTGGCAATTCCTTATATCGCTGCGGGTAGAAATCTCAATATGCCGGTCATCGGCTCACTGTTAAGGAAAGGCGGTGCCTTTTTTATCCGTCGCAGTTTTAGAGACAACCCCTTGTATTCCACGGTGATGTTTGAGTACCTTGCCTCTCAACTCGCTATGGGTATGCCAATCGAGTATTTTATTGAAGGTGGCCGCAGTCGAACAGGTCGTTTATTGCAGCCGAAGCCAGGCATGTTAGCAATGACGATTAGAGCTTTCTTAAAGTACCCTAACCGACCAATTGCTTTTATCCCTGTCTATATCGGTTATGAAAAAATGATCGAGGGGAAAGCTTATCTTGCCGAGCTCAAAGGTGATGATAAAAAATCTGAAACCTTGATCGGCTCTATACGCTCGTTTTTTAAAATACGTGGTTTCTACGGACGGGTCACGACTAATTTTGGCCAGCCAGTTTTTTTACAGGACATGTTAAACGATAACCAACCCGACTGGTGTACACAACCTTACGATGATCAAAACCGTCCCTCCTGGTTACGACCCACGGTTGCGCAGACGGCTCAACAGGTCATGCAAAACATCAATGGCTGCAGCGATGTAAACGCCGTTAACCTGGTCGCAACGGCCTTGCTCGCGGCACAAAATCAAACCATGGATGAAGGCGAATTAATACGCACGCTGTCTTTCTATGTCAATTTAACAACACGTATAAATTATTCTACGTCAATTACATTAACCACTCACGAACCCTTAGAGCAGATACATCACGCCGAAGCACTGGGCCTGGTTCATCGAAAAAAACATGCGATGGGGGACTTTATCTACCTGGATGAACCACATGCAATATTATTGACCTACTACAGAAACAACACATTGCACCTGTTCGTAATGCCATCATTGATCGCCTGCTGCTTCACCAATGCGCACACTCTCGACCGTAAGACCATTAATAAATACATAAAAATAATTTACCCTTTTGTTAAAAAAGAGTTTTTTTTACCCTGGTCAACAAACAAGATTGAAGATGTCACAGAGTCGCTATTATCTGAAATTTCTTCCACTGAGCTTCTTATTACCGTAGACGCAGATACCTTGACAAGACCACAACCAGGCAGCGAACAACACGCACAACTGACAACACTGGCACAGATAATATCGCCAATACTCGAACTCTACTACATGATATTTGCCTTACTCGCCGAAACCGGATCGAATACCTTATCAAGAGATCGCCTGGAAGAATTATGCTACCTGATGGCACAAAGACTCTCCTTAATGTATGAAAATAACTCCCCTGACTTCTTTGATAAAAAGTTAATCGCTAACTTTATTAACACTTTAATAAAACTGCAATACGTAACAATCAACGATGCTGATAAATTGGATCTTAGTGAAGAGGCCGTTTTAAAAGGCAGACAAGCAAGACGGTTATTAAACAAAAATATGCAATATAATATCTTACAGATGTTGCGCACTTCAAACCAGAAACAATCAACCAACAATAACTGAAGAACCTTCTATCATGCCATTGCTACAAACAAAAAACTTTCGCGCACAGTTAAAAAACTATCATCAGTCACACCCATGGAAAACTCGCGTTATTTTTTTATCCCTTATTTTTATTTTAACGTTAGTTGTCATACGGCTCATTCTCCCGCAAACCATCATCTACAATGCGACATCCTGGCTTAAACAACAAAACATCGATTCTACAATCGAATCCGTTAACATCAACTTACTCAATGGCACCGTATCATTGGTGAATGCCAAAGGCAGCAGGGATGGCAAAGCTTTATTTAACATCGGCCTCATTGATATACACTGGCACTGGGCACCGCTGTCTGACAAAACCATCGCCGTCACGAAAGTTGTACTTGATAAATTAAATGTCGACATCGAACAATACACCGATACTGTCATTATCGGTGGTGTCAAAATAGCGCTTAAGAAACCTTTAGAAAGCAACATAGAACAAGCAGATGAAGCCGTCGAAAACAATACATCGTGGGCCGCCACTTTAGATGAGATCATCTTTAGTAATCTCAACATCTGTTATTTAAAACATCTATCTGAAATAGCTAAAGCACAAGATGATAATAAATTAATCGACTATTGTTTGCAGCTGGAAAACTTGTCATGGCAAGGCAGCATCCATTACGCAACGGACAAAAACCTGATTGCATCCGAAATAATTCCTGTATCGACTGCTGGTGATTTTTCACTTACCGGCCTCAACATTACTGACAATAGACTGAACCAATCCCTGGCCAAATTACGCAGCACGACATTCAACGATGTCACAATAAATGGTTTAAACGACATCCGTATCAAAGAAATAATAATTAATCATCTTTCGGCACTTCAGCGTAGTGACGATAACAATGGTGCCACGGTCGCGCTTGCCAAACTTAGCGTTACAGACCTCATTTATGCTACGGACAATCTCTCCATCGACGCTATAAATTTCAGCGAGCTTAAAGCACACGTCTCAATCAATAAAAATGGCAAGTTCGAACACGACAAGTGGCGGCTCACTGATGACGATAAAAGCTCGACAAAAACAGATAAAAAGCAACCAGTTAGTAATAAACCTTTTAACCTGTCAATTAACACCCTTTCGCTGGCAACCGAAGAAACCATTTTATTTACTGACAACAGTACAACACCGGTGACGAAAGCAGGTTTGCAAAAGCTTTTCTTTGAGACGAGCAAGTTATATACCGCAAAACCAGAAACGAACAGCCCGTTCAAATTATCCGCCACAACAACACGCCACAGCACTATCGACATTGCAGGCACGGCAAAATTATTTGCCAATAAAATCTCTTTTGATGCTGACGGAAAATTAAAAGGTTTTGACCTACGTGCCGCATCACCAGCAGCAAAAAAAGCCATCGGTCATATTATAAAGAGCGGGCAACTGGATGCGGATTTAACACTACGAGCTAAAGAAGGTGTGCTCGATAGCAATATCGCCCTATCACTGTATCACTTCAACATCAAAGCAGAGAGTAAAAAAGACGCAGAAAAACTCGATAAAGATTTTGGCATGCCATTGAATCAGACCCTGGTTTTACTGCGTGATAAAGATAATAGTATTCATCTCGACATCCCTATCACTGGTGATACTTCTAATCCCGACTTCAACCCGATGCACGCCATCATAAAAGCCACATCAAAAGCGGCGACCGTTACTCTGATAACTTTTTATACACCCTACGGCCTCATCTATGCAGGCGGCAATATACTGTTTGATCTGGCAACGGCCATGAACTTTGACCCTGTCGAGTTCTCTCCCGGCTTATCTACGTTAGACACTGCAGGTAAAAAACAACTTAATACACTAGCAACGTTAATGACTGAAAAGCCGCAGATTCGTCTAACCTTATGCGGCATGACAAATAATAGGGATACCCTTTCACTGGCCACTGACTTAGAAAAACAATCCGATAAAAATGACCTACCACTATCAAATAAACAGTCATCAGCTTTATTAGAGCTGGCACAACAACGCCAGATAAATACCAAAAACTACTTAATAAAAAAGTCCGGCATCAGTCATGATCGGCTGATTTTATGCGAACCCGAACATCTCACAGACGATGAGACCATTTCCGGCGTAGAAATAAACATCTAAACATCTACTTAACCTCCGATAAAAAACCAGCCATTATTCACCATCAAGTATCGCTCTTACGCGCTTCGCTAGTTCTGACAAACCATAGGGCTTAAGTAACATATCGGCGGAAACATTCAACATCGCGTCACCCGCTTCTTTTTTCGACGCATAACCGGACGCAAAAAGCACTTTAAGATCCGGCCTGGTTTCTTTTGCTTGCTCAGCCAGTTCATAACCATTCATACCGCCAGGCATTAACACGTCCGTGATAAGTAATGCTATCTCTGGTTCGTTAGCTAAACATGTTAATGCCTGCTTAGCATTCGTCGCTATCAAAACCTTGTATTCCAGCGCCTCTAATGTTTCCTGGGCCAACTCCAATAACATTTCTTCATCGTCAACGACCAGTATGGTCTCCTTCCCTCGGGGTAAATTTTCCACGACGGGTGTTTCTATTGCCGTTATTTGCTCTTCACCCTCACACTTAGGCAGATAGATTTTAAAGGTTGTTCCCACATCAACCTCAGAAGAGACTTTAATAAAACCATGACTACGATTCACAAAACCAAACACCATCGCCAAACCCAGGCCCGTACCTTTGCCCTGTTCTTTCGTCGTAAAAAAGGGTTCAAAAATATGTTTGTGTTGGTCAGTTGTTATCCCCTCGCCTGTATCGCTAATCGATAACACAACATACTGTCCAGGTTTCATATCTGCATCAATTTTAAAACATTCGTTATCGAGGTCGCAGTTTTCTGTTTTCAATATGAGGCGACCACTATCAGGCATCGCATCACGCGCGTTCAACACCAAATTTATTAATGCATCCTGGAAATCACCCTGGTCTAAAGCTACATACCACAAGTTTTCGTTCAACTGATGCACGACTTCAATCTGCGACGTCACGGTACGTGCAAGTAAATTATCCATATCGGTTATTATCCAATTTAGATTGGTTACTTTTTGCTGCTCAGCTTTATTGCGGGAAAAACCAAGTAATTGTTTAGTCAGGTTAGCTGCACGTTTTGCAGATAGCTCTATCGTTTCGATACGCTTAATTGCCCTCTCATTGTTTGTTAATTCAACTTTAAGCAGACTCAGGTTACCGATAACAATGGCAAGAATATTATTAAAGTCATGTGCTATACCACCCGTAAGTTGACCAATCGCTTCCATCTTTTGTGTATTTAAAAGTGCAAGCTCAGAACGTCGGCGCTCGGTTATATCTCGACCGACACCCAACACTCCGATCAGTTTTTCATCAGGGCCGTACATCGGCATCTTGATGGTTTCAAGTAATTCCACATGGCCATCACTTGCATAGGTAACCTCTTCTTCATTCGAGCATGCAACACCTGCCTCTATGGCAACCCTGTCTTTTTCGCGAAAAAAATCCGCTAATGTTTTATCCACGAAATCATAATCAGTTTTACCAATGATATCTAACTGAGGCACACCCACTAATCGTTCGAACTTAGGATTACAGCCCATAAAAACACCATCAGGATCTTTCCACCATACCAGGTCGGGCAATGTCTGAATGAGTGTTCGGAGATGCGCCTCACTCTCTGACAATTGTTTTGTTCGCTCATCTACTTTTTGCTCAAGACCATTATAGAGTTGACTAATGTATTTATTGGCGTTTTCAATCGCTTTATTTTTTTCAGAGCGTGACAAGTCAAACCTATCTAAAAGCGCATAACCGAGAAGTATGATCTCAAATGTTGAGCCTATCTGCATAGAATACAATGTGAAAAAATTGTGTGGCACCAAACCAAACTTAAGCAGCGCTGCTATAAAAGCACCGACAAGAAAAACAAACCAAGCAATAATAAAATAATATGCAGGTCGAAAACCTGCATATGCAGATCTTATCGCCACAATAAGAATAAGCGGTGATGCTAGCAACCCTGAAGCCGTTGCTATTTGAATCCCTAATGCATTATTACCCAAAACACTAATAAATATACTAATGACTGAACAAGCAATTAATACGTAAAAAATTAATTTTATAAATATTTTTTTTCTGGACCAGACTTGCAAAAAATAACCTGAAAAAACTAATGCGCCAATGACAGCAAGACCGACAAACACTGACATAGCCTTAGAGGTAAACCATGGAAGCTCAGGCCAAAAATGCTGGTAACTAAATCCATTAAGTGAAAATTGAAATAAAAAATAACTAAAAAGGTATAACGAATAATAAATAAACAACCGGTCACGTATTTTAATATAAGCTAAACCCGCTGCAATTATTAGCAGAAAAATTATTCCGTAATAAACACCAAGAATAAAATTTGTTTGGTCAGTTTCTTCAATAAACTTTGTTGCCGTCCAAAGTGTTAATCCAATTTCAGTAGAGCTTTCCGTTTCAATGCGCATATAATAAGTACGACTTTCGCCACCATGCTCTGCTAATTTGAATAAAAAATCACGATGATTCACATCTCTCATCGAAAAAGGCACCGCATCACCTGTTATCTTTTCTTTAAAACCGCCTCGTCCGTCGGGAGAAAATAGTGTCACGTTATCGATTAATGGATAATCAAGCTGCAACAAAACCGTATCTTCAAGTCCCTCTTCAAAATAAACAGTAAATCGAACCCAATAAACGGCTTTTGAAAAACCAAAACTATTACCGATAATGGAAACAGGTAGGAAATCATCTTGTGCCTCACCTCTAGCTAGCATGTCGATATTCAGAATGTGATCCTGATCGGACAATATTTGAACGTAAGGATCCAGGTCAAGCTGGTCATGCTTTGTGGTGAATTTGGCGATAGACGAGTCGTTATCAACGGCTGACGCAGACATTGACAGTGTCATTAATACAAGCAAAAGTAGTATTTTATTTATCATTTCATAACCATAAGATTATTCAGGATTGTGTTATTAATTTATTTTACGCACCTGTTCATATAATCTATTTTTAGCCTTTGTTTTTATCCTTAATTTTTCAGTAGCAGAAAYATYWWCMCARYAAATAATTTCYTCTAYTGWTCKRCCRCAACCSAYRCARACATCTTGWTYATYAAGRCARCAGTTYTTAWTACATGGKGAGTCYWCTGCCAYWGWYAATRTTATCTAATATTAAAATAAATTTTTTCAGATATCTCATGCCATGCTGATACCTGTGTATAGAACTTATTATAAGAATCGTATATTTTTTTTGCAGCTTTATTTTTAGCCGCTAGCTCAGTGACTACGTCATGTGATAATGCTTTAAGTTTGTTTAATACATCATCAGGTAATTTTCGAACATCCACTTTGTGTTTGTTAATCAATATATCTAATGCAGCATTATTTTTCGCGGTAAACTCCAGAGACATATCCTGATTCACGACCTTACAGGCATTATCGACGATTGATTTTAAATCTTTAGGTAGTGCGTCCAGGGCTTTTTTGTTGATGATGGCTTCCAATGTCGTACCCGGCTCATGCCAACCGGGGTAATAATAATATTTTGCCGCCTTATGCAGACCGAAAGCTAAATCATTATATGGCCCGACCCATTCTGTCGCATCGATAGCGCCCGTTTTTAACGAAGTGAACAATTCGCCTCCAGGCAGGTTTACCGGTGTGCCACCCGCACGTTTTAATACCTCACCACCCAGACCGGGTATGCGCATTTTTAAACCCTGCAAATCTTTCGTGCTGTTTATCTCTTTATTAAACCAGCCAGCCATCTGCACGGTGGTATTACCTGCTGCTGCGGGTACAATTCCGAACGGCGCATAGGTCTCACGCCAAAGCTCCATACCTCCACCATAGTATAACCATGCTGTCATTTCTTGTGCATTCATGCCAAAGGGAACAGTAGAAAAAAACTGTGCTTCTTCGACCTTGCCTTTCCAGTAATAGGCAGAGCCGTGACCAATCTGCGCAGTGCCTCTGGAGACGGCATCAAAAACTTCAAAGGCGGGCACCAGTTCGCCCGCACCGTACACTTTTACTTTGATACGACCATTTGACATTTCCGTTATCAATTTTGCCAGTTTGTTTGCACCTGTTCCTAAAACCGGGAAATTTTTAGGCCAGGTAGTGACCATCTTCCATTTAATTTTAGTCTCAGCATTAACGATAGCAGGCGCAGTTATGCCCGTAGTYGCTACAACACCGACACTTGTCTGCTTAATAAAATCACGACGTTTCATACGCATACCTTTTTAATACAAAATTAAACTAAAAATACTTAACAATGAATCTATCGGGACAGTATTAAACTAGCCTGGCGATAAGTTTGCATAAGCCATGACCAACCATTTACTACCTTCGTACTCAAAATTAACCTGCACTCTGGCATGGCTGCCACTACCTTCTAAATTGGTCACCATGCCTTCACCGAATTTTTTATGTACCACACGTTGACCAATATAAACACCATTGACAGGTTCTGTGGCTAACGAATTATAATTTGCTGCTCTGTATTGTGTGGTAGAAACGCTATGCATTGCACTATGCTTACATCTCACTTCACTTACCAGATGCTCAGGGATCTCACTAATAAAACGTGACGCTGATGGGTAGAGATCTTGGCCGTATAATCGACGGTGCTCTGCACAACTCATGACCAGTTGTTCGCGTGCACGCGTTATGCCTACATAACAAAGACGCCGCTCCTCTTCAAGCTTGCCTTCTTCCTCCAACGAACGCTGCCCTGGAAACAGACCTTCTTCCATACCAACCATAAACACGAGAGGGAATTCCAAACCTTTAGCACTGTGCAGCGTCATCAGTTGAACGCAGTCATCCCATTGTGCTGCCTGACCCTCGCCTGCTTCCAGTGCAGCATGTGTCAGAAAAGCGGTTAATTCATTCATCGGCACATCAAGCTCTGACTGGTCGTAATCAAAACCACGTGCCGCAGTAATTAGTTCTTCAATGTTTTCGACACGGGCCTGTGCTTTTTCTGTTTTTTCTTTTTCGTAGTACTCGATCAAACCGACGTTATGTACCACGTGATCAACCTGCTCATGCAAAGGTAAACCTTCGGTATCGTCTCGCATGCCATCAATTAAATCGATAAACGCCTGCACTGCATTTGCAGCTCTTGCGGGTAAAACTTTATCTTCGAGTATCTGTTTTGATGCCTGCCAGAGAGGACTATTTAACTGTTTGGCGATGTCTCGTATTTTTTCGACACTACGTTCGCCGATACCACGTGTTGGCGTGTTAACAACACGCTCAAAAGAAGCGTCATCATTGATGTTGTCCAGCAAACGCAAATAAGCCAGTGCGTTTCTAATTTCTGCGCGTTCAAAAAATCGCATACCGCCATAGACACGGTATGGGATACCTTCACTAACGAATCGCTCTTCAAGTACCCGCGATTGCACATTCGAACGATACAAAATGGCAGCATCTGCACGCACATTACCTACACTGATAAACTGTTTTATTTTCTCGATGACAAACCTTGCCTCATCACGTTCATCATAGGCGTTATAAAATATTATCTGTTCGCCATCAGCACCATTGCTCCATAATTTCTTGCCCATACGATCAGCATTATTATCTATCAGTGCATTGGCGGCCGACAGAATGGTTGTCGTTGAACGATAATTTTGTTCCAGCTTGATTACTTTAACCGAGGGAAAGTCCTGTTGAAAACGATGAATATTTTCTACCCGTGCGCCGCGCCAACCATAGATCGCCTGGTCATCATCACCGACGATAAACACCTTGTTTGATTTACCGGCTAACAGTTGTATAAGTGCATATTGAATCGTATTCGTATCCTGAAACTCATCGACCAGAATATGCTGAAAACGTTTCTGGTAGTGCGACTGTAATGACGCATTATCACGAATAAGCTCCAGCGTTCGTAATAACAATTCGGCGAAATCGATAACACCTGCGCGCTCACAAGCAAGCTGATAAGCGGTATAAATCCGGACTAATTGTTGGTAGGCCGGATTACGTGAGGTGTCTATATGTGACGGCCGTTTACCTTCATCTTTTCGCGCATTGATAAAAGCCTGCGCCTGTTTCGGTGGCCATTTCGCTTCATCGAGTTCCAGTGATTTTAATATTCGACGCACCAAGCGGTATTGATCATCAGAATCAAGAATTTGAAAATTTTGCGGCAGTTTGGCTTCTTGCCAATGATTACGCAATAAACGATGCGCGAGGCCGTGAAAAGTGCCTACCCACATACCAGCCACCGGCATGCCCTGTAATTTTTCTACACGCTGCCGCATTTCTGCCGCTGCTTTATTGGTAAAGGTCACTGCAAATATATGGTAAGGCGAGATACCTTCGACCTGACTCAACCAGGCGATACGATGCACCAGAACACGCGTTTTACCGCTACCCGCACCTGCCAGTATCAACATATGTTCTGCTGGTGCCGTTACAGCCTGGCGCTGAGCATCATTTAATTCATTGAGGATATGGGAGACATCGGCCTCTGCGGCATGACTTGCCACCTGTTCAAAAATTGTAGCACCAGCTTCGGGTATTAATTGGTCGGACATAAGTACATTTATTATTTTTCAGTATTGAACAATTTTACTCTTGCCCACAAAAGACGCTCTCATTCTACTGCGTTAGTTCTATTTTAACTATTTAAAAACTGCTACCAATTTTTACATACAAACGATCATCGCCTATCTCGCTATCAAAACCATGGGCGTAACCGACTCGCGTACGTAACGACAGATTGTAAAACAAATTGATGTCTGCCGTAATCTCGATTCCGGCACTGGTATAATAAGTGCCCGGTGAATCTTCATAGGCACTTCCTGTTTCAGCAAATACGGTACCGAACCATTGCAAAATACCGATGGGTGGCGTCATAATACCGTGCTCTATTCGTTGTATCGGAAAACGCCATTCGCCCGTAAGTAATTGCGCGCGACGGCCTCTCAGTTGTGGCAAACCTTCTGCATAACCACGCAAAGCATAACGACGTCTATCAAATACGCCTTCACCGTTCACACCGTTTAACAATATATTAACAACATCGTCACTAGCGCCTTCGCCACCAAGCCTGAAAGCACGTGGCTGCGCAGTACCCCAACCCTGAAAAAAGCGTACGGCAAGAACACTCTCTTTTCCAGTACGGATGTACTGTCGCCAGTCGAAGCTATAAACCTGTCCAGTAAAGTCGGMGTTTAAAATATCACTGTCYTCTGCAACCAGCCGMAGTCGCATGCCGTCATTCAAACTAATGGATAATGGATTTAAATCTGCGCTGTTATACAGCCACGCKGCACCCAAAAGATGGTCTTCAAGATCATCGACAGGTATTGCMCTTGTCGCTAGCTCATCATCGGCGGTATTGTCATAAATAATACTAAATAATATATCGGTTTGGCTTTGTATACGCCTGTCATGATATRCCACCATCGCACTGGCAACATCTCGTCTGGAGATTCGATTTAAATCACCGTTTGATKCAAGAAAAATTTCATTAATACGAGCATACGAAAGATAATATCGCTGAGCATAGGTATATCTTAAGTTGGCTGCTGGTTTTTTCAGCTTGGTATCGTAACTTAAATTTATGGAATAGTTATGAATGCCTAGTGCATCGCCGCCTGTGGTTATGATGCCCAATTCTGTGCGTTGCTCACCAAGGCTCAACGTTGGAAACCACCAACGAGGCCGTAGACTAGATAATGCAGAGTAAGCCTTCTCTTCGTGTTTCGTTATCGAATAATCAATCAGCTTTAGATGGTCATCTTTAAAAGCAAACGGTTTAGTGACGATCAACTCATCAACCAGAGCCGCCATATCAGGTATAAAAGCTTGCTGTTTTTCAACTTCAGGTTCAGCGGTTTCTAATTTATAGATCGCATAACCCTGTGCACTGTAACCCGTGTAATAAATGGGCCCGCCCTTACGCGCCTGACTTGACTGAAAAGCACCGCCGATGAGTTTCGTTAACTGTTTGACTTTCCCTGTAAGCACATCATAGCGATACAGGTTGTATACATTATCCGCTTCCATGGTGAATAATATATTGCCATCGACTGTGTATTGGGGGTTCATCGCGATACTCACACCACGACTGATTTTGTTCCACTGCTTATTCGCCAAATTAAAAACTTCGATATTCCAGCCATCACCTCTTCGCCATACTGAGGCAACGACATGTTTACCGTCTGGCGCTACATCTATCTGACCGATAATTTCAGCGTTGTTCGCCCGCCATAATACATCGACCAATTGAGCCTCTTCATCTAGCAACTGTAATTCAAATTTTCCAGCATCGTGATGTACAGCAATGATCTGTTTACCGTCAGGATGCCAGCTTGCAAACAGGTATCGACCACATACGGTTAAACGTCGTATTCTTTTTTTATCCTCATCGTAACGATATATATCACTATATAGAGTGTAGTCATTACAAAATTCATTTTGTGTTAGCAGCAGACCGGACTGGGCGTGCACGTCCAATGTTGCACCATTGTTAAGGTCGGCAAGCTCAGTCACCTCGCCATTAGTATTTATATGCATCAAACTGGCACGTTTATAACCACCATTTTCAACATAATAAACTTCTTCACCCTTATCTTTTTCAATTGCACGTACCGCGTCTGTTCGATAAGCAACTTTAGATATTTGTTTACCGGCCGTGATGCCCTGAGCTGTTATCGCATCAATCTGTGGTTGAAACTTCTCAATTAACCATTGGCGATACTCTTCCCATAATGGTGTTAGATTTTTACCTAAAACGGTATTCGCGTTGGTATTAATAAAAAACGGGAAAAGGTTATCGCTGTATTCCTCGACCCACTGATTAAGCTTGTCGACACCATACCGCTCGGTAACAAAATTCATGAAGTATACGCCATACAAATAACGCGTCGCACCTGCAGGCCATGTTACAACGGGCAGGTTAACATGAGAGATAGGTTGTAAGCCGTTGGCTACTTCTTCGCGCATCATCGAAGCAAATAAAGTACTTTGAGCTCGGCCGATACCTCGGTTAACATCTGACTCTACCCTGGTTGCCAGGCCCTCGATAACCCAGGATGGCTGAAAAAGGTTGGGGAATAAAAAAACAAAACGACCAAAAAATTTTCTTAGAAGTTCAGGCGAACCTGCACTTTTATCTAGGTGAATGATGTGTGTGTATTCATGAAAAATTAACAATGTTAACCAGTCATCAAAATCTTCTAACGTATTAATATTGGTCGGTGGCGCTAAAAATATTACTGTACGGTTAAAAAATAATGGGCTAGCGAATCCATTGGGTTGATCAGTTTCATCACTGATAATCACATGGGTTTTTTCTTTTGGTTGCCAATTTAATTCGTGCGTCAAACGTTTATGTGCAGACTCTGCTATTGCCAACGCCCTTTCAGCAACGTCTTTATTGCCGTTAGCAAAGTGCACGTATATATGTTTACTCTCGATAGTTTTCCAGTCGAGGTCAGGGTCAACCGCTAATGCATTTTTACTAAGTAAAATACAGGTTAAAAATAATAAGTTAATTAATGATCGATATTTTGCTTTAAACAACAATTTATTTTTTCAACCCATATAACACAAACAATAAACCCGGTATTGCAGCAACCCACGACATCATCGGCGCGCCAAAATAAAGTATAGACTCTGCCATGGCATATAATACAGAAGCCGCAATTAACAACCCTGTACCAATTATTACGATTAAGCCGCGTTGATGATTATGGTTAATCTCACTACGTATTTTTCTTATCTCTGCCATCTGCTGTGAAYGGTACTTACCATCGGCGTAAGCTTTTARGCTTTTATATACGAGACCGGGCACTTCTGGCATCTTTTCAATCAGAGACGGCAGGTCATCTTTGAGGTTACGGAACAACGCGCGAGCACCAACCTGTTCTTCCATCCACTTTTCTAAAAATGGTTTTGCTGTTTTCCATAGGTCAAGGTCTGGGTAGAGTTGACGACCTAAACCTTCGATATTCAAGAGTGTTTTTTGCAACAGGACTAATTGCGGCTGCACTTCCATATCAAAGCGACGCGCTGTCTGAAACAGGCGCAATAACAATTGACCAAATGAAATTTCTTTTAATGGTTTTTCAAATATCGGCTCACAAACACTTCGTATCGCCGATTCGAATTCATCGATACGTGTATGCGAAGGCACCCAACCAGACTCAACATGTAATTTAGCGACTTTATAATAGTCACGTTGAAAAAATGCCAGGAAATTTTCCGCCAGATAACGTTTATCCGTTTGGCTTAATGTGCCCATGATGCCAAAATCGACCGCGATATACTTTGGGTTTTCTGGTTTCTCGGTGTCAACAAAAATATTACCCGGATGCATATCCGCATGAAAGAAGTTATGGGAGAACACCTGCGTAAAAAAAATTTCAACGCCGAGTGCCGCGAGACGTTCCATATCTGTATTTTGTGCTTGCAGTGCTTTTATATCTCGAACCGGTATGCCGTATATCCTTTCCATAACCAGAACATTTTTACGTACGTAATCCCAATGAATCTCAGGTACGTATAAATCATTTGAATCAGCAAAGTTCCTACGTAATTGGCTTGCGTTGGCGGCTTCACGCAACAGATCCAGTTCATCCAATATGGTTTTTTCATATTCAGCAACTACCTCAACAGGACGTAGCCGTCGAAGCTGTGAAGAATATTTTGCTGCCAGCTCCGCAATAATAAATAACAGTGAGATATCACGTTTGATGACAGGTAGTATGTCGGGTCGCAAAACCTTGACGACGACATCTTCCCCCGTCGTTAAAACCGCAGCGTGCACCTGTGCAACGGATGCAGATGCCAGTGGCTGCTTTTCAAAGCTTTCAAATAAAACGTCAATACTTTGATCAAAAGCTTTTTCAACAATCTGGATGGATTGCTCTGCCGGAAAGGAAGGGACGTTATCCTGTAGTCGCTGTAACTCATCAGCGATATCGTCGGCCAGTAGGTCTCGTCGTGTTGATAACATCTGACCAAATTTTATAAATATCGGCCCCAGATCTTCAAGTGCTTCCCGCATTCTTACAGCACGTGGTTTTCGTTGACGACGAAACCAGTTCCAGGGGAACACATAGATGATTATTCGGAAGGGGCGAAACAGGTGGGTGGCAAAAATAATATCGTCTAAGCCATGTCGCATCAAAATCCAGTTAATGCGTAATAATCTAACAAACTGACCTGGTGTTAATAATGGCATCTATTTTTATTCTTTTTTTGTTGCGGAGCTTATCAGTAAATTGATCTTGGCCTGTAGCCGGTCAACATCATTTCTTAACTGGTCGACGTTATTATTATAAATTGCAAGCTCCGTCTCAGTTACCACATCTCGGCTTTCTTCCTGCAGGTACTCACTAATACTGCTCGATACAGAAGACGCTGTATGTTTACTCCACTGCGCTAAATTTTTAGCCGATCTGTGCAGCTGATAAGCCAGACCATCGCCAACGATAGCTGATAGCGGCTCAGCCCAGTCGATCTCCATCTGCGATAATAGTTTTTTAAATTGGTGGCCTAGTCGAGCATCACCGTTTATTTCAACTTCACCCTTTAATAGCATATTAGCAGTATTTGAGACCACACCCATCTTAAATAATGAGATGGGCGTGCCACGCAACAGCGTATCAACCGAACCTTCAAACTCACGACTGACATGGATACCTGAAGCGTCTGGAAACAGGTAATAGGTCTGATCGATTCCGGTTACCTCTATCTTGATTACCTTGCCATCGAACACGGCCAGTTTACCCAGCATCTCCGGATCAAGTGCCAGGTAGCGGTTGATGGCTGTTTCAAGGATCAACATCGGTTAAAAAGAAATAACGGCCACGTTAACATCGATTACAATTTATAACCTTTATGCAAAGCAACGATGCCACCTGTCATATTATGGTAGGTGCATCGCTCAAAACCTGCATCGCTCATCATCTGCTTTAAAGTATCCTGATTCGGGTGCATTCGTATTGACTCAGCAAGATAACGATAACTTTCTTCGTCGTTCGCAATTAACTTGCCCATCTTGGGCAATATATTAAACGAATAAAAATCATACAGCTTATCCAGACCAGGGATTACCGGTTTTGAAAATTCTAAAATCAATAAGCGACCACCCGGTTTTAATACACGATACATCGATTGTAATGCTTTATCCTGATGCGTGACATTACGCAGCCCAAAGGCGATGGTAACGCAGTGAAAACTATTATCTTCAAAGGGCAGGTCTTCCGCATTTGCCTCAACAAAATCTATATTACCGGCATAACCCTTATCAAGTAATCGCTTACGACCTGCTTCGAGCATCGATGCATTAATATCAGAAATAATAATTTTTCCTGCGGGGCCTACCTGTTGCGACATCTGCATCGTCAGGTCACCGGTGCCACCGGCAACGTCCAGTGCGGTATCACCTGGCTTTAACCCGGTGTGCTGCATAGCGATTTTTTTCCAGATACGGTGAACACCAAACGACATGACATCATTCATGATGTCATATTTACTGGCGACAGAATCAAACACACCGCCGACAAGACTTTCTTTCTGACTCTCGTCGACTGTTTTATAACCAAAATGKGTTTTATTTTTTGTCATWTTTTTCGCAGCGTAACGCTCTAATCTATTTTTCTACGTTCGTGACCGGCCGCTTTCAATCTATCCAGATAATCCTGCCACTTTGTTTCATAGGTAGCACCTAACTCGTACAGATAACCCCAGGTATATAAACCGGTATCGTGTTTATCATCAAATCTGAATTTCAGCGCATAGTTACCCATCGGCTCAATCGCTTCAATGCCAACTTCTTCCTTATTGAGTTGTAACACTTCCTGACCAGGCCCATGACCGGTAACTTCAGCAGAGGGAGAATAAACACGTAGATATTCGCACGGCAATTGATGCGTCGTACCGTCTTCATATTCAACTTCCAGTACACGACTTTTCTGATGCAGATTTACATTAATAGGCTTCAACATAATAATCTCATTCACTGCTACAGCAGTAATCTCTATAATATATAACGGTTTAAATCTTCATTTTCGACCAATTCGGCCAACCGCTCATTAACGTAATCGGCATCGATAAGCACAGAGTCGCCCGACCGGTCTGGCGCTGAATAAGAGACTTCTTCCAACAGTCGCTCCATAATGGTATGTAAGCGGCGTGCGCCAATATTTTCTGTACTCTCATTAACATCAAATGCTGATTTTGCAATCTGCTTAATGCCATCTTCGGTAAAATCGATGGTTAAACCTTCGGTTTTCATTAAGGCTTTATACTGAACGGTTAACGCCGCGTCTGGCTCCGTCAATATACGTTCAAAATCTTCCGCATTCAACGCGCTCAGCTCTACCCTAATCGGCAAACGCCCCTGTAGTTCAGGAATAAGATCGCTAGGTTTGGTCAGATGAAAAGCGCCTGAAGCAATAAATAGTATATGGTCGGTTTTGACCATGCCATATTTAGTCGTCACGGTGCAACCCTCGACCAGTGGCAACAAATCACGCTGCACACCTTCGCGCGAAATATCTGCGCCACCACCACTTTCTCCACGCTTGGCTACTTTATCTATTTCATCGATAAAAACGATGCCATTTTGTTCCGCATTTTCCACGGCTTTTATCTTTATCTCATCTTCTTTAAGCAGCTTGCCCGCCTCTTCATCAAGAATAACCTGACGTGCTTTGGCTATACTAAGCTTATTAACCTTTTTCTTATCACTGCTCATGTTGGCAAACATACCCTGTAACTGAGAAGTCATTTCTTCCATTCCGGGGGGCGCCATGATCTCTACGCCAACGGGGGTTGCCGCCATTTCCATTTCTATCTCTTTGTCATCGAGTTCGCCATTGCGTAATTTTTCTCTGAATTTCTTTCGTGTCGAATTATTTTTATCTTCTTCTGGCTCACCGAACTCATTTCTCGCCGGTGGTAATAAAGCATCTAAGATACGCTCTTCTGCCGCCTGCTCTGCCAGGTGCCGCACTTTAGCCATTTCCTGCTCACGTGTTGTTTTTATTGACATATCAACAAGATCGCGGATGATAGAGTCAACTTCGCGACCAACATACCCAACTTCAGTGAATTTAGTAGCTTCAACTTTTACGAAAGGTGCCTTTGCCAGATGCGCCAAGCGACGCGCTATCTCCGTTTTGCCGACACCGGTAGGCCCTATCATCAATATGTTTTTAGGTGTTACTTCATTACGTAGCTCTTCATCAAGCTGCATACGACGCCAACGATTTCGTAATGCGATGGCGACTGCACGCTTGGCATCGTTCTGACCGATGATATGTTTGTCCAGTTCCTGAACGATTTCCCGTGGTGTCATTTCAGACATATTAAGATCAACCTTCTTTTAAATTTCTAAAAACACTGCCAACTGCACCGAATAGCTATTAAATCTCTTCGATAGTGCGTGTTTGATTGGTGTATATGCAGATATCACCTGCAATTGCTAAACTTTTTTCTACAATTTCTCTGGCTGATAGCTCGGTATTATCAAACAAAGCTCTGGCCGCAGATTGAGCAAAAGTGCCACCCGAACCTATCGCCATCAAATCATCAAAAGCCTCAATCACGTCTCCGGTACCTGMCACCAATAAAGACGCTTCTTTATCAGCCACGATTAACATGGCTTCAAGTTTTCGCAATACCCGATCCGTACGCCAGTCTTTCGCTAATTCCACTGCAGCACGTTTTAATTGACCACTATGACGCTCGAGCATGGCTTCAAAACGGTCGAGCAAGGTAAATGCATCTGCCGTTGCACCAGCAAAACCCACAATTACTTTATCGCCGTATATTTTTCTAACTTTGGTAGCGTTACCCTTCATGATGGTATTACCTAATGTCACCTGACCATCACCACCAACGACAATTTTTCCTGCGCGACGTACCGTTAAAATAGTTGTACCGTGAAATACTTCCACTTTTCTCTTCTCCGCAAATTAAGGGTTCGCAGGCAACCACAACCTGCAACTAAAAGCGAATTTTACACTATAGAGAAGACAGCTCATACCAAAGAGGGTGTTGTTCTTTTAGGAACACAAAAAATAACAACGTTATAGCWCTTAAGGGCGCCTTTATTAATTACTTGTGCCCTCTGGCTTGAAGCCCCGTAGGGCGTAACCTGAAGCAATTAATAGAGGAGTCCTTAAGGCTGAGGGCGCTCAAATGTCCATTGTTTATCATCCGACAATGTTTTATCAAACGTATAACCCGCCAGATTAAATCGTTTGATATCTTCAGGCTTTTCAATACGATTGCGAATGATATAATCAGCCATCAAGCCACGTGCGCGTTTAGCAAAAATGGCCACCACCCGTGTTTTACCTGCTTTTGTCTCTTTAAAGGTTATATTTAATAAACGGCCTTCAAGTAACTTCGGTTTAATCGATTTAAAATATTCGTTTGATGCCAGATTGACCAAGACCGCTTCTTTTTGTTTTTTAAGTTCTTTGTTTATATTTAGGGTAATTCGGTCACCCCAAAATTGATAAAGGTTATCGCCACGCACATTTTTTAATCGGGTCTTCATCTCCAGTCGATAAGGCTGGATTAAATCCATGGGGCGTAAACACCCGTATAGTCCTGAGAGAATTCTTAAATGGTTCTGTGCGTAAGCAAAATCATCTTCTTTAAATGTCGTTAAATCAAAACCGCCATAAACATCACCTTTAAAAGCAAAGATGGCCTGTTTAGCATTTTTTACAGTAAAGGGGGTGTTAAACGTTTTATATCGCGCTACATTCAAATCAGCAATTTTTTCACTTATTGCCATCATCGCCTGTAACTTCTTGCTTTTTATTTTTCGTAGTTCTTTTATAAGTACTTCAGCATCTTGCAGATCAGCCGGTTTACTGTATGTTTTTGACAGGCTGTCTATTTCAAAGTCCTGGCCTTTTGAAGGCGAAAGCGTAATTAACATTTTTTCTCGAATGGATACCTTGGTGATTTATATTGAATAATGTATGCGCCATTATAATATAGCTAATGCCTCTTTAAACAAAAATCATCCTTTCCCGCTTATGATGACCTGGCTTTCGTTGATATTATTTTTTTCTCGCGCGCGGGTGCGCGTCATCATAAACACCGGCTAGATGCTGAAAATCTAAGTGTGTGTATATTTGCGTTGTACTTAAATTTGCATGCCCAAGCAACTCCTGTACCGCACGTAAATCTTTTGATGATTCCAGAAGATGAGAGGCAAATGAGTGGCGTAACATATGCGGATATACATTGGTATTTAAGCCCTGTACTCGAGCCATCTGTTTAAGCTGTTTTTGTATGCTGCTATTACTTAAACGATGGCCACGAATATTAACAAATAAGGCGGGTTCACTTTTTTCACTTACCCGCACTCGGTAATTAAGCCAGTCGTTAATCGCTTCTTTGGCTTTTCTACCGAAAGGGATACGCCGCTGCTTCTCACCCTTACCTGTTACTAAAATTGTTTGTTGCTGCCAGTCGATGTTACACATATCCAAACCGCTTAACTCTGACAGGCGCAAGCCACAAGCATACATCAACTCCATCATCGCCCTGGTTCTAACAGAAACCAGGCGACTTTTTTCATTTTTACCCTTTTTATATTCGTTGGTATTTTTACCGTCTAACAGCTGTGTGATTTCATCGATATTTAACGTTTTTGGTAATCGTTTTGCCGCTTTAGGTGCAGGAATACCGACACCTGGATTATGCGTGGCACGATGAAAGCGGCACAGAAAAGTAAATAAACTTCTTATAGACGAAAGCCAACGTTGCAGGCTCTTGCCTGACAACCCCTGTCGATGTAATTTGGCAACACACATTCGTATATCAGCTTGATTAATTTTGTCCCAATTAAGCGCGCTGGTTTCGTCCAGATCACAACAACGGATAAAATGTTTGATATCTCGACGATAAGCTAAAACAGTATGTGCCGAGTAGCGTCGTTCTGATTGCAAGTAACTAAAAAATCGCTCTAAGTCCTGTTTTAAGGTTACTGCAACTGACATAACTTGCTATCGTTCGAGATGAACCGCAAGTGAGGCACTAATTATCTCACCCATCTGAGAGAGAAAATCTGTTGCCATTATGGGACTAAAGCGCTCACTGTCATTCGCGCCTAAACCGATAAGGCCGAGATTAGCGCCTGAGACAAGAGGGATGATTGCGACCGATTTGAAATATTTTGCCTTATCGCCAAACAGAAAGGTTTTTTGCTCTTCTATCGCTTTACCACAAACGGTATTTTTTTGCTCCAGCATCGTCTTAAATGCCATCAACGCCTCATGATTGGCATCAACAAACAGGTCCGGTTCCGCCGTTATTCGCTCACTATCTTCACTAAATAATTTGATAACCGCATGGTCTGCGGCTAACTCATTGCTCAACATATCTAACACTGTACTTATCACATCATCAAGATCACGTGCCGCTAACAAGTTTAATGCGAGATTATGTCGACTGACCGATAAACGCTCGTTATCTCTTGCGATGCCCATCAAGTCGCGTAAACGATCATCCTGTATCTGTGTTTGTTGGCGCAAAACCGTAATCTGTCGCTCGATGAGAGACACGGCCTGACCGGTTTCATGTGGCACATCAAGCACGGCTAACAATTCAGGGTGTCGCTGCAAGRTGTCCGGGGTATCGCGTAACAGACGAATCAGTTGCAGGTCAGTTGCCAGCTGCTGCTCGCCTTCTATAATTATTTTATCGTCGTTTAATTCCAGCGTTTTTACTTCTTGATTTATGGTCATCTTTTATTAATACAATTAAATTGCCTCTTATGTTATACGCCTGGACATAACTGCTCCAGATTGAACGCTCCCTGAAACACGGTCGCTGCCTGCCCGGTCATTAACAGATGATGGCCTGTGCCTTGCCATAAAATATCTAAATCACCGCCATGCAGTCGTACGGTTACGTGTTTATCTAACTYCCCAAACATTCGCCCTACGGCCACCGCTGCACATGCACCCGTACCACAGGCCAACGTTTCACCAACCCCACGCTCATAAACACGCAAACGAATTTCGCCACTATTGATAATCTGCATAAACCCGACATTTACCCGATTTGGAAACTGTGAATGGCTTCCTATCGCGCCACCCAATGTTTCAATATTCAGCGTATCCAGGTTATCAACCAGCATTACCGCATGTGGATTTCCCATTGATACTGCACCTATAGCATATTCAACACCGTTCACCATGAGATTGTAAGTTTCTGACCTAGTTTYTACTAAAAACGGCAAACTTTCTGGTTCAAAATCAGGAACCCCCATATCCACCGTCACCTGGTCACTTTTCACTGCAAGCTCTATCATGCCGTTTGCTGTTTCAACCTGGATAATATCGTTCGTGGTCAAACCTTGCTGTTGCACAAAAAGCGCAAAACAACGAGCACCGTTCCCACATTGCTCAACTTCTTCACCATCCGCATTAAATATACGGTAACGAAATTCTGCCCGCGGATCTTTGGCTGTTTCAATCAACAACAGTTGGTCACAACCAATACCAAAATGACGATTCGCAATAGCCATTATCTGTRCTGAGGTTAATTGTACCGCCTGCGAGATTGCATCGATTACGACAAAGTCGTTACCTAAGCCATGCATTTTAGTMANTWGMNATTTSMNNATYGAWAMNTAMWWWYSTKTGGSWMTRWYNAGAMYNTYWWCARRKATTYGAGNANANSKYNCKAASNNCWMCKTWTWTKMWATYRTCWTKGNTTAWWTRAWKCATTTTTATTTCTTCATCAACAAATGGCGGATTCAACGTTACTCAAAAAATAAACACTATAAATATCCATTACCATAAAAAAGCCGCTTCAACAGAAGCGGCTTTTTTTATCGAACGAATGGTTACTTTCCGATATTATTGACCAGGCACTGTTGATAAACCAAGAATTTCCCAATCTTGCATACCGCCACGATACCATTTTATTTTTTCTGCTGGGTATTTAAGCTTCAGCAAGTTTTTAATGTTATTTGGTGATTGGCCACACCACATACCATTACAGAACATAACCAATGTTTTTGCATCAGTAAAATCAAAACTACCGTCATCATTTTCAATAGCGCCAAATTTATCTTCCAGGATTTCAGCAATAGAAATCGGATCGGCACCTTTAGCTGGGTTTAACTTGGTCCATGGTATATTTATCGCGCCCGGAATAGTGCCTTTTTTTACCCAATCAGCTGTACGCGAATCCACAACCAAAATGGATTCGTCGCCCGCAGACATCTTCGAAATATAATCTATTATTTCACGCTCTGCTATCGTTTCAACACCAGGCGCTAGACTTGCTGGTTGAATACAGAAGGGTGGGCAGGGACGAGAAGTTTTAGCAAATGCAGGGTTAACGGTATTTTTATTATCCTGATTTCGTGTGATTTTTACTGGCTTGCCATTATGTTTGACTGTAACCTCGATTACACCGCTTGTAATACCTACTGGCTTGCCTGCATTGACATTAATAGAAAATACCAGGCTAGCAACGAATGCCGCCAAAATTAATTTAGTTTTCATCTGTACATGACTCCTGTGTAATAAATTAATGTTTTAATACCCTTTATTTTAACGACTATTTATCGATGACTTCATTTTTTATCCTTGAGCATGCCTGCAATTATTCACAATCAGGCTCTTCATCGTCGTCGACATCATCACCGTCTGATTCATCCGCACTGTATACTTCACAAGCGAAGCCTTCGATACTTTCTACTGCTGCGTACACGGGCGCATAAAAGCCGATTAACATCATCAACACGATTATCTTATTCAGTAAATTCATTCTTAGCGACCACTTTTTAAAAACAACTAACTTGAGACTACCAGAGAAAACTATTTAATACAGGGGTCGGTCGTCATTTTTTATAAAAAATAACGACTTTTGTTAAGGCTTCGAATCTAGATTACAGTTTGCTTAAATAAATATTAATTATCCATCATAAGCATCACTCTTACCAAGTTTAAACTCGGAAGGTGAAATTGTGTTTGCCGAAAAAGAAGTCGATAAGAAACAGGCTAGTGTTAGTCGCTCACCYCTTTCAACTTTTGTCACCTGATGCGCAATACTGCAATTATTGACCAATGCCATACGTGCTCCGGGTTTATATCTTTTCTCTTCACTATAACCCACGTCAGTATTCGACGTTAAAAAATAACCCCCTGTGTAATCATTACTAAAATGGAAGACGATGGTGGCTATGTAATCGGGGCTACTGTCTTGATCTTTATGTTCACCAATATAATCACCTTCACACATACGGTTTGCCTGACAACGACGTAGGCAGATTTTATCTGTACCAATAAACTGCTTATAAAATGCTCGCATACTGGCACTCATAACAATGGCTTCAATCTCTTTAGAGAATTCATTTAATGCTAAAGGTGAAGCCACATCGTTAATATAACGACTAACCCATACTGAATGGTTTTCATTTGCATCACCAGTAATTATATGCTGGTACGTGCTTTTTACCAATAAACGTAAGAGCTCCTGCCAGTTTTGCCGGGTTAATGGAATAACGTTTTCTTCAAACAAAAGCGTTGCTTGTTTTTCCAGGTCATATTTAATCATTAATTACTATTTATCTGTCCGACTTAAGGACACCTCTATTAATTGCTTATGTCCTCTGCGTGACCTGAAGCATGTAGCTGCAAGGCGTGAGCCGCAGCAGAATGGTTATTCCATTCTCTAGGWTCACAACGCGGCAGATGCATGCTTCAGGTCGCGCCCTACGGGGCTTTAGCCCCGACGCAGACTCAGCGTTGCACTTTCTTGATATGCAATGAGCATGGCTTCAAAAGTGCGCCTTGATTCTGAGCCGGGGGTAAAGCCAGAGGGCACAAGCAATTAATAGAGATGCCCTAAAGTACAGGCTGATCTAACCCTGTAACTTTCTTCTGAAACACATGGTACGCGCCGAATATCACCGCCGCATAAACCACATTACCCAGCAATGAATTCTGGAAGAAAGGTAGTCCTGCGACATAAGCCTGCATGAGACCTTCGGCTGTTTTTGTGTAGATACCTGAGGTTAGCCATGCGCCAAAATTTGTCAGTAAAAAAAACAATACTGATGATGCCACTACAGCAAATGCAGTATTGGTCAGACAAATTCGGTTCTTTAAAGCAAAGCCGATAACCACGGTTAACGCAAAACCTACATACACAAAAATCATCGAACTATGTAAGCCAAGCACCATATCACTGAGTAATAGAGCAGCAAACGGTACGATAAAAGCAATGCGCTTATCTGTGAAATAAACGCCACCGAATAAAGCCATCGCAGCTATCGGCGAAACATTTGGCCAATGCGGCAATAAACGAAACATCGCCAACGCAAAAATTATGGCCGAAACAGCAATTAACGGCTTATTTAAAAATTTCATATCGATAATCCCATCACTTAATTACGAGCGTTTTTCATATTGAACACCACGGAGGTGTATCATATCATAGCGCAATCAATACTAATAAACGCCTGGGCACAAACTTAAAGAAGTTATAGTAACTGCCGATGCTATATGTGATAACGAATATGTGATTGAACTTAAAACAAAACACCGTCTCAAATCATTCACAAATAATAAATGACTATAAACCGGAAATGACATCATGAAAGCATCGGATCTATTTGTAAAATGTTTGGAAGAAGAAGGCATCGAATACATATTTGGCGTTCCAGGCGAAGAAAATGCCGACTTCATGATGTCACTGGAAAAATCAGATAAGATTAAATTCATCCTCACACGACACGAACAGGGCGCTGCCTTCATGGCCGAGATCTATGGTCGCCTCACCGGCAACGCAGCCGGCTGTTTAGGCACACTAGGGCCAGGTGCCACTAACCTCATCACCGGCGTCGCCGATTCAAACATGGACCGCGCACCGATGTTGGCCCTTACCGGTCAGGGCTCATCACAACGCCTACACAAAGAATCACACCAGATTATGGATGTAGTCAAAATGTTCGAACCTGTCACCAAATGGGCGACAACGATTTTACACCCGGACAATATTCCAGAAATAATTCGAAAAGCCGTACGCGTAGCACGTACCGAAAAACCCGGTGCCGTACATATAGAGCTACCTGAAGATATAGCAAAACTACAGGCCACGACTTCACCTATAAAGCCACAACGTTTTAGACGCCCCGTTGCCGACGACAAAATTGTCGATGAGGCTTTTGAAATCTTAAAAAACGCTAAACACCCAATCATCCTCGCCGGTAACGGTTGTATCCGCCGACGCGCGAGTAAGCAGCTGCGACAATTTTGTGAAAATACGGGAATCGGCGTCATCAACACCTTCATGGCAAAAGGTTGTGTCGATATGGATGCACCCTATTGCCTATATACTGCAGGTTTGCAAGCCAAAGATGTAGTTTTTCATGCGATTGAAGCCTCAGACCTGATCATTACCCTGGGCTTTGACATGGTTGAGTACCATCCAAGCTTGTGGAATCCAAACGGTGAAAAACCGATCATTCACGCAGACTTCTT
Source organism: Gammaproteobacteria bacterium (assembly GCA_002401185.1). GTDB lineage: Bacteria > Pseudomonadota > Gammaproteobacteria > SZUA-229 > SZUA-229. The sequence goes on from NVSH01000012.1 coordinate 26,630, forward strand.
ACCAGCTGAAATCGAT
>NVSH01000013.1 GCA_002401185.1 Gammaproteobacteria bacterium
GACTCTTGTTACCGTGAATGGCGGCGGCTGTAATGCCATCTTTACCCAGTTGTTCGGTTAGTCGATTAGCACCATGTTTAGTACGGTTAAAAACCAAAACCTGTTGCCAGTTATTTGAACCAATCAGAAAAGATAATAATTCGCGTTTGCGTGCTTTATCTACAGGATGAATAACCTGAGTAACCGTATCTGTTGCCATATTTTGTCTGGCGACTTCGATCAATTGCGGTGATTTAAGCAGACCATTAGCTAGTTTTTTAATATCATCAGAAAATGTTGCGGAAAATAACAGGGTCTGTTTTTGTTTCGGAACCAGCGCCAGCACTTTTTTGATGTCGTGGATGAAGCCCATATCAAGCATGCGGTCTGCTTCATCGAGTACCAGGATATCGATATTTGAAAGATCGACAGAACGTTGATTTACGTGGTCGAGTAATCTGCCCGGTGTGGCGATTAAAACGTCAACGCCTTTGATCAATTTCATTTTCTGCGGATTAATGCTGACACCACCAAAAACAACCGTTGATCGAAGGGGAAGATAGCGACCATAGTCGCGCACGCTTTCTGCAACTTGCGCTGCCAGTTCACGGGTAGGTGTTAACACGAGGGCGCGAAGAGGGCGGCGGCCTTTACGCGGTTTATCCGTTTCCATTAAACGTTGTAACATTGGCAGTGTGAAACCGGCTGTTTTACCGGTTCCTGTCTGTGCGCCACCCAAAAGATCTCGGCCTTCTAGTATGACTGGGATTGCCTGTTTCTGTATTGGTGTGGGTACGCTGTAACCTTTTTCTGATACAGCACGGTTTAATTCAGCCGATAGGCCGAGGGCTTCAAATGACATTGTGTAGTTATCTCTTAGAATTTGTTTCCAGGAATCGGCCCGCCCAAAACAATTACGTATGGGTCGGTCCAGGCAGAAACATGTTTACATATCGGCAGTATTATTCAGTGACTATTGTTTGAATGCTACTGCGTTTAAAAAGGTGCAGACCGATGTGCACCAAAAGTGAGCGCACATTATATAGTAATAATCACCTAATTAAAAGAGGGGTGACGAATTAGTGCGATTATCTGAGTCTCTGGTTTATTTTACAGGCAAGCACTTTAACCTCGTAATATTTTAATTTCTAGATGGAAGAGATGCCTTAACCTTGAGTAAAATGATAAAACAACTATCAATCTGCACCGTCTAAATATTTATCTTGCCATTGTAGATAGGCAGAATGAGCATATTTTGCATAACTTTCTTTATCACTGAAGTTATCGGGTGATATAGCATCGTGAACGTAGTAATTTACCCGGTTATTATTGGTTTTGAATATCTGCCATAGTTTTAGCACTAACGATTCATCTGTCCATTCAAAAGTATCATGATCAAAATAGTGAAGGAAAACCGGCACGATGGGTACACCTGTTTGTAGAGAAATATCGAATGCGCCTGTTTTGAACTCTGTATGAATGCGACTACCTTTACAGCCCCCTTCTGGAAAAATGACAATGTTTTTACCTGTCTTTACAGCATCGACCAATGACTGTAATGCAGCATGCCTTGAACGGGAACTACCTCGTTCAACGTATATCGTTCCTGCATAATCACTTATTCGACCTAATACAATCCAGTCACGTACCTCAGCTTTCGCCAGCGGATAAACATCAAAAAGAGAAGGGATACCAAAATCTTCTAAAGCTGAAGGGTGGTTGGCAATCAATATGTAATGTTTCGGTAGCGGTTGTTGATTTTTGTGTATGAGTTTTAAATCAACATCCAGACCTCGAACAAACACTTTGCACCAAAAACGTGAAAGAAAATGGTAATAGCGGCCAGAAAACGCCCGGGGCAAGTGGGATAAAATATATAAAATAATGCTCATCAAAACCACAAACAGCCAGATAAGTGGCAACAGAAATATATTTTTTATTGTTTTAAGCATTTACATGACACTGCTTATTTTTTAACATTATCTATTATAGTCAGTGGTTTAACTTTATAGAAAGGGTAAAGATACATTAAATTAACTAGTGACTTCATCCGGCAATTTGTTCTGTCTACGACAATTCTTTTTTCTTCGGTTGTGTGTCACATTTTCACCCAGATGTGTCGTCAATGGAAAAGATGCATCTGTGACCTTTCGCCATTCTCCTCCTCTTGAGGTTAACGCCAATTCATTATTTTTGATGTTTTCACTACCTTTTGACAGTTTTTGTAAAAAAAGTAATCGCTCCATTTTAGCAAGGTCTTTTTTACTTAAGGTCATTGATGCATCTAGCCATATGTCAACTATATCGAACAAGTCTTGTTTGGTAATAGGATGTACGATCTGTCGAATTTTTTTCATCGAACGTATCGTGTTATGAGATTGATTATGACTTTTTAAATAATGCTCTGTTGCCTGTACACCTTCGCCATTTTCTGCAATAACATCAATAACACCCATATCATAGAGTTCTTCAGCGGTATAGGTTCTGCCGCTTAAAATAATGCGCTCAGCTAAAGACGTTCCGATTCGCCGAGCTAATAAATTATATGCACCCATACCAGGGAACATATTAAATAATATTTCAGGAAAACCTAACCGCGAATTTTTTTCTGCAATTATCACATCACAGGACAGCGCTGCTTCAAAACCAGCACCTAGCGCCTGGCCTTGTACCAGAGAAACCATCGTGATTGGTAGATCAAGATTATTGATGTTTCTATGTATTAAGTCAGTGGCCTTGTATGCGTACTTTCGAAGCTCGTCTTCGTTTTTCTCGGAGATGAGCTTTTTTATTAAGTCGAGATCACCGCCTAGATTATAGATACCTGGTATTTTTGAGGCCAGTATTAAATGGCGAAAGGGCCAGGTTGTATCAACGTGCTGATTTTTGTACGTGTCAGTGATTTGATGTTGCAACTGCACCAATTCATCAATCAATTGGCCATTCATACAAGGACGAGGTGAAGGGTGCATCCAGCACCAGATGGTGCTGGTTTCAGAATCATACCTTGTTGTAAATTGCGTATAGCTTGTTATAGAATTATCTTTACTTTTATTTGTCTGACCAATGGCATGGAAATCGTCATTGCTATTCATTATAGGCACCATGTTTTATAGGCTCTCCATGCCTTAAAAATTAAGTCTGTACTGCGGTATCTTACAACTTTTATTTAAAACATCAAATTTAAGTTATATTTTAACAATGTTCTAAATCTCTATGAAATATAAGTAAAATCTATAGACGAAGTAAAAACAAAGTCGTATCATGAATCTGTTTAGTAATTAAATTTCATTTATTCATTGAGTTGTTTTTTGTAATGATTTCTCAGAGTAAAAATAGCTTAAGTTATTACAAACAATGCTCTCTTGAACCTACATAACCCCCCAAATACCTTAAAATTATGATTACAAAAAAAGTAACTGAAATTATTATAAATATCGCTCGCTGCAAGGCTGAAGACGTTAAACCGGAAATCGAATTAAGCGCCCTTGGCTTGACATCATTAGACACCATAACGATGCTGTTTGAACTAGAAGAAGCTTTTGATATAGATATCCCAAATGAAGTCATTCCCTCTATTGTTACCGTAGGTGATATTCTGGACAACTTAAAAGGCATCAGCTATAACGAGTCGGCTTAGTTAACGACAATATATTAGATACGAATTATCTTAGGTCGACTAATCTACCTTTTGTATCAATATTGGGAACATTTGAATGCGACAAGAAAATATTAAAAAAGCGTTAACTGAAGCAAAAATATATGGGCCTGATAGTGAACGATATTTAAAACAAGAAAAAAGTCTTACTCGCTATCTTGAGAGAGAATATAAAACTTATCTTAATAACCCCATTACACTTGAATCAACTGGTGTTTCTACTGTTGAAGGTCCTATCATGGATCAAACGGAAGATTTGATGGACGTTCATTATGATGAAACCATAGAGTTATTTATGGGGTTTTTAGATACTCGATATCGTGCTTATACCATGGCTTATTATGGTACAAATGGCGATGATAAAATTTCATTAGAAACTGCACAATACCAAAAATTTCGCTTGATAGCTGAACGCGCCCAAATACAAGGTAATGAAAAAATTCTTAATATTGGTTGTGGTTTTGGTTCACTTGAAACCTATCTGCTTCAGGAGTATCCGGGTATTGAGATTGTTGGAATCACGCCAAGTAAAGTCCAAATAACTTACTTAAAGGAAAAAATGCAGGATTCAACTCATCCATTAAGTAACCGGTTTACTCTAATCGAAGATGTTTTTGATGAAGCAATCGTTGATAAACTTGGACTCGCTCAATATGACTTAATAATTTCTATCGGTGTTTTCGAACAACTGCTTAATATGAAGCTTATGTTAGAACTCATTTCAAAACTATTAAGAACAAATGGCCGTAGTTTTCATCATTTTATTACATCTCAAGTTGTTACGCCTCAAGTTAAATTAAATGAAAAAACAGTCATTGGAAAGTATTTTCCTGGTGGTCGAATATGGCCACGTGATGAATTCAGTCGCCACACCGAACACCTGGACCTTGTTAACACCTGGTTTGTAAATGGTAAGAATTACTGGCAAACATTAGATGAATGGCACCATCGTTACTGGAAGAGTATTCCTAGTTTATATTGTGATGATTTTAATCTTGATGCGATAAGGCATTGGAATGAATACTTTTTACTCTGTAAAGCAATGTTTTCACCTTTGGATGGTACCTTTTACGGTAACAGTCACTATCTCTTTTGTCTCAAACCCTAATTTAATATGAAAAATCGGAAAGTTGTTGTTACTGGTTTGGGTGCAATTTCAGGCCTAGGTATGAATTTAGACCATTTTTGGAATGGACTGAAAACAGGACGTACTGCAATCAAGGCACTAAATTTACCTATTGAAAATATTAAAATGTCACTAGGTGCGACAGTGCCTGATTATGATGAGAAAGAAAATTTCACTGTCGATGAACTCAGTATTCTTGATAGGTATTCTCAGTTAGCGGTTATTGCAGCCAAAGAAGCGGTCTATGATGCTGGGTTGTCTGAAAATAAATGTATATTACGAGATGCAGCTGCAATTATCGGCAGTGGCTGTGGTGGTAAACATACAGATGAAGCGACATACGACCAACTGTATAAACAACAACGAAAACGTGCGCACCCACTAACTATTCCTAAAGGTATGCCAAGTGCAGCTGCTAGCAGTGTTAGTACACACTTAGGTATCAAAGGCCCTGCATTTGTTCTTGCCAGCGCATGTGCCTCTGGTTCGCACGCTATCATTCAAGGAATGATGATGATTCAATCTGGCATAGTTGATGTTGCCGTAGTTGGTGCTTCCGATGCACCGTTTACTTATGGTTTATTGAAATCATGGGACGCGCTAAGAGTAGTGTCAAACGATACTTGCCGCCCTTTTTGTGCTGATCGTAGTGGTCTTGTTCTCGGGGAAGGAGCGGGGATTCTGGTGTTAGAATCAGAATCTCATGCTAAGGAACGAGGTGCTAGAATCTATACTGAAATTGTGGGCTGTGGAATGACATCAGATGCCGGTCACATTACACGACCAGATGTATTAGGTGTGATGCGTGCGCTAGAAATCGCATTACATCATGCCAACTTATCACCTAGCGATATTGATTACATAAACGCGCATGGTACTGCTACTATAATTAATGATGCTACTGAAACAGAAGCTATCAATCGTGTTTTCGGTAAACATGCAAATAAACTGGCCGTTACATCAACAAAATCCATGCATGGTCATGCCTTAGGAGCTTCGAGTGCTCTCGAGCTAATCGCAACGACATTGGCGCTACATCACGGCATTATTCCACCAACCGTTAATTTTACTGTTGCTGATGAAGTATGTGACCTGGATTATGTACCAAACAAGGCACGCAAAAAAAATATTAATGTAGCCCTTTCAAATGCCTTTGCATTTGGTGGTCTCAATGCTGTTATTGCGATGAAAAAGTACAGTTAAATATTGCTAACTTTAGGGATTAATTATTTGTTATTTTTTGATTAGGTAGGGTAAGTTTACTTCGTGTGATTTTGAAAGCCATGGTTTAATGTCATCTATGCTGAGGGGTTTACTGTAGAAATACCCCTGAACTATCTCACCATTTAGTTTTTTTACAACATCAAGCTCTGCCTGTGTTTCAATACCTTCAAACACATTCTTCATACATAAACCTGTACTCATTGTAACGATTGATCTTACGATATTAACTAATGTAGGCTTAGTGTCGATATCTCTAATGAAGGTTTGATCAACTTTGATACAATCGATTGGTAACCGGGTAAGGTAACTCATTGACGTGTAGCCAGTACCAAAATCATCAAGCGCTATTGAGCAGCCTATTTTATGAAGTTTATTGAGAAACATCTCTGTTTTTTCAAAATCATCAATTAGCAAGGACTCTGTTATTTCAAACTCCAGCTGAGATGAATGAATACCGCAATTTTGTATTTCTTTTTCAATAAAATCGACAAAACTTAAATCGCCACATTGTAGTGCGGACAAATTGATAGCTACCGTGGTATCACCAATGTGGCCAGTGGCGATAAATTTAGTAACGTAGGAAACAACCCATTTTCCTACGTCATATATCAGTCCAGTTTCTTCTAGTAAGGGTATAAATTGAACAGGGCTGACAGTACCTAATTCATTGTTATCCCAACGTAATAACGCCTCGAAGCCAACAGTTTTTCCTGTAAGGGAATTAATCTGTGGCTGAAATTCCATATAGAATTCATCATTGATAATTGCAGTGTGTAGCTCGGTTTCAATTTCAAGTCGCTCGCGTAGTTTATTTGACATACTCTCATCATAAAACTGTAAACGATTACCGCCAGCTTTTTTTGCATTATACATAGCGGTATCTGCATTTCTGAGTAACTCTAATGCAGAACTACCATCATTAGGGAATATACTGATACCGATACTAGCGCCGATATGAATTTTGTGCGATTCGATATCAAAAATATTTGTTAAATTTTCAATCAGTTTTTGCGCAATGCCAATCGCTTCATCGCTGTTAATCATTCGTTGTATAACAACCACAAATTCATCACCCCCATTTCGTGAAATGGTGTCTTCTTTACGTAAGGTTCCTAAAAGACGGATGGAAACTTGTTTTATTAGTTTGTCACCAATAATATGCCCCAGGCTATCATTGATTGTTTTAAATCTATCAAGATCTAAAAAAAGTACACCTAGTTGTTGTTTATTACGGTGCGCAGCTTCTATAGAATGATTGATACGATTTATCAATAAGTTTCTATTCGGCAAACCCGTTAACTCATCATGGTAGGCAAGATGCTGTAAATTTTCTTCAGCTTCTTCTTTTTTACGGATAACNTTTTTAAGGTTGGAATTGATTTCTATTAAATCTTTTGTGCGTTCTTCAACTTTATTTTCTAATTTACGTTTATTGTTTTCAAGTTGGAATTGAACTTCTTCTCGAATAAGTATTTCATTATTTAAATCAACTATTAACTGTTCATTATAAGATGTTAGTTCTATTTCTTTTTTACGTCGACGATTCACATTAATACTTGTTGCTATCATTACACTAATAAAAATAAAAAATGTAAGGGCCAGATAATAGTGTTGTGTATCATCAAGACTGATAAAAACTATAAATATGGCTATTGCCTGGGGAAGTATAAAAACGAAATATGCTGGTAACCATACGGATAATATTGGAACACCACCCGCAATCAGGCCAAAACTGATCAAAAAGATCATGTTTTTAATAGAGTCTTCACTATGAGATGCTTGTGTTAGTAAAAACCATCCCCAGATCGAACCAATATAAAAGGTTAATAATAGATAACCTGAAAGGTATGTATATAATTTTGGGTTACTTGATTTTAAGTATTTATTAGTAATATATGTACGAAGTAGTATTGCTGTTGTGACAAGAAGACCTAGAATTAGAGCATTTGTGTGATGCTGACTGCCGCTTACAAGAGTAAATATTAGCCATACTGAAAAAATATTAGATAACCCGCCGGATAAAGCAGATTCAAAAAGAATATTAACTTGTTTTTTTAATAACTCATTTGATTCTAAAATATTTTTTTTCATATGAAATGCAAAACCATTTTTGCTCATTACCTAGCGCAAATTTAAACATGTTAATCATTAACATGTTTGCAATAAATTTTAAGTACGCAGAAATTTCATTTACATTTAGGGTGCGTATTACACTTGAAAGTTTGCTCCAAGAAAAGCAAGAATAGTTGATATTTTACAAAAGGTTAGCAATTTATAATTTTATATATAGTTATGTACCTCTCAATGATAATGATTTAGATTAATTACTTATTTTAACTTATTGTTTAGATGAATTATTTTATTATTTTACAATCGAATCTTTTACTATTATATAGTTCTGACAATAGGTCATAAGTGCCTTTATTATAAATAATTAACGACATTACTTTAATTAAAAGCAATTGAAGGAACAGTTTTCCAACGAAATGGTGGCAACGTGACAAAAAAACGTATTTGGGTTTTGCTGCGAGGTCTTGTTCGTGAACAGAGGCATTGGGGTGACTTTCCCAATAAATTGCAGGCTTTTTTCCCTGATGATGAGATTCTTCTCTATGATTTCCCAGGTAATGGTGCACGCTACCAGGAAACAAGTACCACAACCATAACTGCCATGGTTGATGATCTCAGGTCATTTATTCGTGATCAGAACATTAGCAAACCCGTTCATATCGTTGCCTTGTCATTAGGTGCTATGGTTGCGGTTGAGTGGATGAGCCGTCACTCTGATGAATGTGCTGCGAGTATATTAATTAGTACTAGCTTGCGTGGCTTAAATCCTTTTTATCAGCGTTTGTTGCCATCAACATATTTTGCTGTCTTTAGCTCATTACTTCTACCTGGCAACATACGCCATAAAGAGACAACAAGTTTGAGATTTATTTCAAATATTGTTACTGAGGATAGCGCTAAAAGTGAAATGACTATTGATAACTGGGTGCGTTATGCCGAGCAGTGTCCGGTTTCCGGATTAAATGGCCTACGACAATTACTCGCAGCAACACGTTTTCGTGTGCCAAAAAAATGTCCGAATACACCTATGTTAATTATGAGTAGCAATGCCGATAAACTTGTTAGCCCACTATGTTCAAATAGGTTAGCTAACTACTGGAACCTGCCTATCGTTACACATGACACTGCTGGCCATGACATACCACTGGATGATGGTAAATGGGTATGCAAAAAGATAGCGCATTGGTTAAATGATTTAAACTAACCACGTAACTATTTTACTTGCTTGTTTAATTGCCAACATTCATATCGCGAATCTGTTCAGGTAAGTCTTTTACGTTTTCCTGCATCTGGTCGCCCATGTCGATGGGGTTTGGCATAGTCACTTCTGGTGCCCGCCAGCCGCCTGGCATCTCTCCCAGTCGCCCTGGCGCATTGATCATGTCGTCCCAACCTTGTTCCATATTACGTTTATTTGGATGTATCCATGTACCAGGACCACTTCTTCCCCAGAAATTATTATTGTTCCCGCCATTGTTATTACGGTATGGATAATAGCCTGGTCTGTAATACGTTGGCGCGCCATAAGAGGGTCGATAGTGTGAACTATATGGGCCGGGAGGAGGAGGGTAACCATTATTTAGAAATGGCTTAGGCAAAGGCTGATTATTTGGTCTTGTGTAACCTGGCATATAATTATTCATATAGGGTGCAGGCTGATAAGTAGGGCGTGGTGGTTCTCTGTATGATGGTGCTGGTTGTTGGTAGGCCTGATTTTGTACAGGTGCTGGGTTGTATACGGGAGCTGAAGTATTACCGTTAGCTGGGAAATTGAAGTTAGGCGCCTGCCAATATGTGTTATCAGGTTGATAGGGCATCCAGTTATGGCCCGTATTCATACCATTGTTTGCATGTAATGCTACGGCATAAACGCTTAATAAAGCTGTTGTAATAACGGAGATTATTTTTCTGATTACCATTGTATATACTCCAATGTATGTCTATTACTGTAATTGACTTACCATAATAATACCGTATATCAAGGGTATCGGCTTGTTTTTATGGATTTAAATTTTTCCAGATAAGCATAAAATTATTATTTATTGGATGTTACTGGCGTGCCAAACCAATCAGAAAAATTAAAATCACTTTGATATTTAACTTCAACAGGTGCATTGAGTTTGGTTTTTAAATGCGCAATATATGTGGTCATAAAATGATTATTTATATGTTGTTGACTTGGTGTGTCATTTAAAAAGTCAGCGGCTCTGAACATGCTTTTTGCGCCAGACAATATCGCGTATTCTCTACCCGCATACAGTATTATCTCCGTTCCCTGGTGCCAAAAAATACTAAAGTTCATCATATCCATTGGATCAAAAGGTGGTATTAATGGCACGATATCTTTAGGTGTTACTAAACGTGTAATATTCAGGTGTTTAAATTTTCTGCTGCCACTAATGTTGGTAACTTTGGGTTGACCAAAAGTAATCACTTCGTCGATGAAAAACCCTTGTCTATCTAGCATCATAGCTAAAATTAATGCCGCGGCACCGCCAAGACTATGACCGATGGTATTAATTTTATAACCAGGTTTTAGCTTAGTGTGTATCTCCKGGTATATATCTCGCGCAGACAATAAAAACCCTTGATGCAGATTAATGCCTGAAAGTTTGTCTGGCACCAATACAAAGGCCGCATCAACAACAGCATTTTTAATATTCGATGTACCGCGAATAGCAATGATATGCTGCCTGGTAACATCATTGGTCGCTAATGTATAAGCAACCGAAAAACCTGCGATTTGTTGCGACAATGCAATTTTATATCCCTGTTGTTTTACTACGGTTTCCATTTCATCTGCTGATTGGTAGGCGGCCTGTGCTATATAGGCGGCATCTAACCAACGTGAAAAGTTTTTATCTGATAATGATTGTTGCGTTGCTTGTGCAATGGTCAGCTGAGAATAAAATATAAGGAATATCAGATAGATGCCTTGACGCAACATTTTTGTTTTGATAGCCATGATGACCCGTTGTAAATGTCTTTTCTGAGTTATTAAGGCTGGATTGACGGTAATACAGCTGGTTGCCGAAGTAAGGGGTTACAGTTTTTAATCGTAACTTCTCCTTGTAATAAATTGCCACGTGAATATTCTCTAAAGTGACATGTGTTGGTTACAGGGTTGTAGTTTTCGATCCATAAATTGTCATCTTTCCAGGTAGCGGCAAGGTGCAGTTCATCTTTTGGTATCTTTATCGTCATCACACCACCGTATCTTTTGACAAAGACTTGTTCAAAATGAAAATGATAGGCGACAAAACCAACAACCAAAACGCACAGTGCAGCAAGGCTAGCGATTTTCCATTCTTCGATTTTGAAACCGATGAGATACAGTAAGCCCATTGAAAGAGCGATAATCGCAAACCAGTATAAATAAGTAATCATATTAAATTTCTCAATTATTCGTAGAGCATCATTCGTATTGCATTGAACAATTAGCTATCAGGTATTGACGGATTTTTAGTCATAGGTATTCGGCGCTTACCAATATTTTTTTTATTGCGGGCACGTACCTTTAATGTACTCTTTTCTTTTTTATKKKRWTKATYTTTTTGTTTAAGGTTTTTCTTTTTACCGTACGATTTACCTGAGGATTTTCTGTTCTCAGGGCCCGTATATTTTGCGACAAGTGAATTTATCTTTCGCTCAGTACATTCAATCTGTAGAAAATTTTCAATACTGATCATCTTGTTCCATTCTTGCGAATTGACCAGTGTAAGCGCTAATCCTGTTTCATGCATTCTTCCGGTTCGACCAATGCGATGCATGTAGTCTTCACCATTTTGCGGTACATCAAAGTTAATTATCAGATCGAGGTCTTTAATATCCAGCCCTCGTGAAGCGACATCAGTAGCAATCATGATATTTAGATCGTCATTCCTAAATTTACGCAAAAGCATGTTCCGCTTATCCTGTTCGATATCGCTGTGAACAGTGGCTGAAGGGATGTTTTTTGATTGTAACCAGCCACTTATGCTGTTGACTGTTTCTTTTTTATTGGCAAACACGATTGCTTTGTTAAAACGCAAAGCGTCATCTGTATKTTGCAATATATGAACACACAGTTTTATTTTATGCTCATGGTCATCGGCAAGAATTTTTTGCTGAGTTACATTTTCGTTGCCGGCTCGAGTGCTGTCGATCAGTATTCTTTCGGCTTGATATAAAACCTTATCTGTTAGTTCTTTAAACTTACTTTCATTAAAGCTGGCAGAGTAGAGAACGGTTTGGCACTCTTCATTGCATTGGCGGGCTATCTTAATGACATCATCATTAAACCCCATCGCTAGCATGCGATCGGCCTCATCTAGCACCAGGATGTTGATGGCATCAAGATCAATCATTCCTCGTTTCACGTGTTCCAGAAGACGACCCGGTGTGGCCACGATAATCTCAGGGTATTGTTCTAACGTTTTTATCTGATATTTAGGGTCTTCACCACCGATGATAACAGCTGTTTTTATCTTCGTGAATTGCGCAAGCAAAGTGCATTGTTTATTAATTTGGCGACATAATTCACGCGTAGGCGCAAGAATRATTGCCTGGGCTACGCTCTGTGGGTTGTCTATTATCTGTTGCAACATAGGCAGTACATAAGCGAGTGTTTTGCCACTGCCTGTTTTAGCGTTAACGATTAAATCTTTACCCGTCAACCCCTTTACGATAGCTACTTGTTGAACTTCTGTCATTTCAACGAGTTCGAGTTTTTCCAGCGCATCGAGCAGGGGTTCATCGAGCAATAATGATGAAAAGAGTAAAGAAGAAGGGGTGTCAGTATCCATGTTTCTATTTTTTATCGTGTAAATATAAGCGTATTATAATTCAGGGTACGGGGCTGCTGTTAGTTATCTGTAGATAAAACACTACCTGTCTAACTGTCAATGTGCGACATTATTCTTAGTGTCGTCATGTCGCCACTATAACGCGAACCGCATCTAGTCGTATGTTTGCAGCATCTATAACCTCAGTGAGCATCGATAATTGTTTTTCGAAGTAAGCAATTTCATCTGCACGTATGTTAGGATTTACTTTCGAAAGAGCATTTAATCTATTGATTTCTATAGTTAAAGTTTCGCTAGCTTGTGCATGCGCCTGTTGCAACAGTTTTTCGGATTTAAGTACGGCATATTGTTCACTTCGATTTAACATGGCTTTAAGGATCTTTTTCTTGGCCTTTACAACTTTATTGCCAACGCCACTATCAACAAACTGTCGGGTATTATTGATTATTTCATGTGACAATTTTTTATTATGGTCAGCGCCACGCTCATCACAGACCACTCTAATCATCGTCGGTGGTAGGTAACGATTAGTTTGTAATTCTTCTATGGGTGCGCTTTCTATTGAGAACAAACATTCCAGTAAGACACCACCTGCTTGTATACCTTTATAATCGACAGCCGTTACTGCGGTATTACCCATTTCATTTGTCAGCACCATATCGATGGCTGTCATTGTAATAGGATGTTCCCAGGTGATGTAGTGTGCATCTTCAAAGGTTAATGCAATCGATCTGTCGTAGGTGACGGTCATACCATCATCTGCAAGTCCGGGAAACTGTGTGATCATATGTTCTGTCGGTGTAATGATAAAGCAGCCTTCGCTATGCAATTCGTTATCGATGCCGAAACAGTCATAAACACTGTCCATATAGTCTGCAAGTAGCGTTGTTTCATCTTCTTTTTCAGCACGTTGTAATATATCTTTTGCGACAGTAGGGCGACATGAATTGTATTCCAGTAATCGATCACGGCCACGTTGTAGGGAGCGACTTAATTCCAGGAAGTGTTTTGTAGAATCATTAATTAATTTAGACAGTAAAGTATCAGCATCAGCATCGTGCATTGATGCCTTGATGGTATCGTGTAATAAATGTTCGACCCGTTTGTACACAGAATGACCAGCGGGGCAGGTATGCTCAAAAGCTTGCAAAGCTTCGTGGTACCAGCGAAAACAAATTTCCTGTGCACAATGCTCCATATAGGGCACGTGTATGCTGATGGTATTTGTCTGCCCAATGCGGTCTAGCCTACCGATTCGTTGTTCTAATAGATCCGGGTTAAGTGGCAGGTCGAACAAGACAAGATGATGTGCGAATTGAAAATTACGCCCCTCAGAACCAATTTCTGAACACACGAGTATCTGACTACCTGTTTCAAAGTCAGCAAAGAATGCGGCCGCACGATCACGCTCAATGATACTTAAACCTTGATGAAAAGCAGTCGCATGCAAGTTGGTCTGAGTTTTTAAATATTGCGTAATATCCAGAGCCGTGTCAGCAGAAGCTGTAATAACCAATACTTTTTGCGGATAAAGTTCTGCGCATTTTTTACTTAACCACTGTATACGCGGATCAAATTGCGTCCAGTGCTGCGCTAACTTGTTATCTTGTTGTTGATACAGTACTTCTGGAATAAGCTGCTCATATGCGTATTCGCTGCTTAACAACTGATATTCTTCGGGTATCGTTAAAGGGTAGGCATGTAACACTCTATCAGGAAAACCTTTGACCGCTGAACGGGTGTTTCTGAATAAAACACGACCTGTGCCATGACGGTCGAGCAGATGTTCGACCAGTTTAGTACGTGCCTGCTGTATGCTTTCAGCATTCTGGGGAGATGCATTTTTTTGTTCGAGTAAATCGAGCAGCGATTGATTATCTCCTTCGCTAAAGGTTGTTTTAATCAAAGATATGTCAACAGGGGACAATGCATTGTCGTTTAATAAGTCTTCGATAACACGGGCATAAGGTTCGTAGTTTTCTTCTTCATCAATAAATTGCTGAAAATCAGGAAAACGATCAGGGTCCAGCAGTCGTAGTCGTGCGAAATGACTCTCTTTGCCCAGTTGCTCAGGCGTGGCCGTGAGTAATAAGATACCTTTGGTATGGTAACTAAGTTGCTCAATCACCATGTATTCGATGCTTGGTTCTTCGCTTGACCATTGCAGATGATGGGCTTCATCTACCACCATCAAGTCCCATTCTGCCATGACACACTGCTCGAATATATCTGCATTACTGACTAAAAAGTCGATACTGCAAAGCACGAACTGTTCGGCATGAAAAATATTTTCGTAATTATTTTCATTAAACAGATCATAACAACGGTCTTTATCAAATATTTTAAAATGCAGATTAAAACGTCGTAACATTTCCACTAGCCACTGATGGATTAACGTTTCAGGAACAACGATTAGAATACGTCTGGCACGTTCAGTTAAGATTTGATGATGTAATATCAGACCTGCTTCGATGGTTTTTCCCAGACCTACTTCATCCGCAAGTAACACACGAGGTGCATAGCGATTAGCAACTTCATGGGCGATATACAATTGATGTGCAATCAAACTGGTACGACTACCTACCAGACCGTATAAATCAGACTGTGCCAGTCGATTTTTATGTAACAGTGTCTGATAACGTAATTCGAACCAGTTGTCTTTGTCGATTTGGCCATTGAACAGACGTTCGGCGGGTCGGTTTAACTGTATGAAATTATCCAGTTTTGCCTCGTCGATATCATGTTTGGCGCCATGACTATCAAAACCCGTGTAAGTCACCAGGCCATGATTTTCAGTGGTTTCACTGATGGTTATTTTTATACCTTCATGACTGCTTATGCTATCGCCGATGGAAAACAATACCCTCGTCAATGGGGCGGTTTGTCTGGCATACGTTCTCGTTTCGCCCGTTGCTAAAAACAGTACCGTCATGGTACGTGCTTCGACGGTTAAAATGGTGCCCAGGCCCATCTGAAGCTCGGCGTCACTGATGCAACGCTGACCCGGAATAAATTCAGTCATTATTGTTACTTAATTAGTTGTATAGCGGAGGGATATTTTATCTTAGAAAAGCAAACGTCGGGTGTTTGTTTTTAAACTTCTTACCGTAGTAAACATCAGGAGAGCTTCCACAATGCCATGCTACTCACCACTATCAACATACCGCCGATAACACGTTTGAATACGATATCGTTACGCAATATTAAATCGTGTGTTTTTAGACCAAGGAAATGCCCAACAGCTGCCACGGGTAACAATACTATCGCTGTTAAAAAGTTTAAATCAACGCCCAATGCGGCAAAAGTGGTCATTTTAATCGTTACTAAAATAAACCAGAGAACAAACAAAGTGTTTCGTAATTGTGACTGGACAACATTACGCACATAAACCGCTACCATCAATGGCGCACCGGTTAACGAAGTGCCTGCAACATAACCGCCAAATATCAACAATAGTTTGTCAAACAGTACGTTTTCACTATGGATGCTTTTATTGAGCAACCACATCACGGCATAAAACAGGGTGATACTATAAATAAAGGTAACGATYCAGAGGTTGGGTAAGTTCAATAAACCAAAAACACCAATGAGAGCAGGTGGCAAAATGTATAAAAGAGACGACTTGAGATATGGCCAGTTAACATTGTTTAAACGCGTACGTAAGGTTAAGGCTGAAAAAAACAACAGATGGGTTCCGATGAGTGGCAACCAGTATACGGGCTGGTCGTAAATGAAAAGCATAAAAGGCAGGCCGAGTGCTGCACCGCCAAAACCAAGGCCACTGCGAACAAATCCTGCCCACATAAATAACAGGCAGGTCAGGGTAATTTCTAGTACTGAAAACTCAGGGAACATAATAGATGATGAAAAAAATCAGATTACTTTAGCTGATTAAAATGTTCTTTGGTTAATTTAAAAACAACGGGGCTTAATAAGATCAAGGCAATCAGATTAGGTATCGCCATCAACGCATTAAGTGTATCGGCGACTAACCATATAAAGTCTAAACTGGCTGTAGCACCAATTGGTACGGCAATAATCCATAATATTCTGAAGGGTTTTATGCCACGTTCACCGATGAGGTATGCAACACATTTTTCACTGTAAAAACTCCAGCCAAGAATTGTTGTAAAGGCGAACACGCTTAGACCGATAGCCACAATGTAGCGTCCGACACCGGGCAATGCAGACTCAAAAGCGAGTGAAGACAGACTTGCACCTGTTTCACCCATGGTCCAGACACCACTAGAAATAATGACCAGACCCGTAATTGAGCAGACGATAATGGTATCGATAAAGGTTCCCAACATAGCAATACTGCCTTGTTTTACAGGACTATTGGTACTCGCAGCAGCGTGTGCTATGGGCGCACTACCCAAACCTGCTTCGTTTGAAAAAATACCACGCGCGACACCGAAGCGAATAGCAGCCCAAACCGCAGCACCAGCAAATCCGCCGGTGGCAGCGGTTGGTGTAAAAGCATGGGTGAAAATAAGAGCAAAGGCAGCGGGGATTTCCTCAATATTTATGATAAGTATGATTACGCCCGCCAAAACATATGCCAGCGCCATGATAGGAACAAGTTTCCCTGCAACGTTCGCAATGCGTTTTATGCCGCCAATTAATACCATTGCCGCCAGCACAGCCATGGTGATTCCGGTGACGATATGTGGCACATTGAAAGTGGTATTGATAACATCGGCAACCGAATTTGCCTGTATGGTATTACCAATACCAAAGCCTGCGATGGCACCAAAAATGGCAAAACAAGTCCCTAGCCATGCCCAATGAGATTTTAATCCATTTTTAATGTAATACATTGGGCCACCTATATAATGGCCGTTACTATCAACCTCACGATACTTAACCGCCAATACTGCTTCAGCATATTTTGTTGCCATACCTACCAATGCTGTACACCACATCCAGAACAATGCACCTGGACCACCCAAAAAGATAGCCGTTGCAACACCAGCAATATTACCGGTACCAATCGTTGCGGAGAGTGATGTCATCAGCGCATTAAACGGTGCGATATCACCTTCACCTTCTTTCTGACGGCCTTGCCAAAGTAATCGGAAGCTGTAGATAATGCGTCTTAGGGGCATAAATGCCAGTCCGTACATCAGGTAGATACCTGTGCCGAGAATCAGAAACAGCATTAACGGGCCCCAGACGATACTGTTTACTGAAGCAACAAAATCAGATAAAAATGTCATATTGAGACCTTTGCACGATACAATAACGAGTAAAAATGGCTAAAATTTCCCTGCTTTTCGGGAACTGCTCCTGCGTTGCTCTACCTTCGACCATCCTTGGTCTCGTGCCTTAATCAGCAAAATTTTAGCTTTTTTCCTTTCGCGCTTGTATCGCGTAAAGGTCTCATATTGTTTTTATTAATAGATAAATTTAAGGGTCACGAATAATAACAGTTTCCTGATTGTTTTTTCAGTTGCTAAAATGAGGTAAAATATTTAACTTTAGAACTTCAAGCATCATCTGCAGTTCTCAAGCCCTGGATTTACGTTCCAGTCAATTTATACGCCGTTAACAGGAAAGGTTATGTCTCCCGCATCACAGCAGGTCGTTGTATCTGCGCTCTATCATTTTGTCAGGCTCGAAAACTATCAGGCATTACGTCAACCACTTTACGATTTCATGATAAAAAATGAAATACGAGGGACTTTATTACTCGCTGAAGAAGGTATTAACGGTACCGTTGCTGGCTCGCAGAAAGCCATCGACAAACTACATTCATGGTTGCGTTCTGACCCGCGTTTAAATGACTTGAGAACAAAAGAGTCTTATGATGAGGGCATGCCATTTTATCGTACGCGGGTGAAATTAAAAAAAGAGATCGTCACTATGGGCGTGCCAGGCATTGACCCCAATCATGTGGTAGGTAGCTATGTAAAACCTGAAGACTGGAATGAGCTCATCGCAGACCCTGATGTATTGCTTGTTGATACGCGTAATGATTACGAAGTGGCCATTGGCACATTTAAAAATGCGATTAATCCTAAGACGGAAACTTTTCGTGATTTTCCAGAGTATGTAGAAAAAAATATGGACGCAGGCAGACATAAAAAAGTAGCCATGTTTTGCACCGGTGGTATCCGTTGTGAAAAATCTACTGCCTACCTGAAAGAGCAGGGCTTCGAAGAGGTCTATCATTTACAGGGGGGTATATTAAAATACCTTGAAACTGTATCTGAAGATGCGTCTTTATGGCAGGGTGAATGTTTTGTTTTTGATAACCGCGTAAGCGTAAATCACCGGTTGGAAAAAGGCAGTTATGATCAGTGTCATGCCTGTCGTTTACCTATTACAGAAGAAGATAAAAAAAGTGCGCAATACCAACGTGGCGTCAGTTGCCCAAGTTGTTATGATAAAAAATCTGATTTACAGCGAGTACGTTTCGCAGAACGTGAACGCCAAGTGCAGTTAGCAAAAGCCCGTGGTGAGGATCACATGGGTTCAAAAGTTAACCTGATTAGTCAACACCGTAAACGTGTCAAAAAAACTCAACGTGAAGCCAACAGACAATCGCACATCAAACACAGGTAATCAATTCGCATGGCATTAGAAATATTATTTGGCTGGGTGGCATCGTCGCTCTGTACACTTATCCTGGTCCCGCAGATCTATAAAGCATTAAAGACGAAACATACCAATGATGTTTCTATGTCCATGCTTTTATTGTCAGTGTTCGGTAATGCATTCTGGGCAGCACACGCGATAATGACACAAAACATCCCTCTGCTGGTAGGCGCAAGCCTTATCAGTATGATGAGCATTATCCTGATTATTTTTAAATACAGATTTGATACCGAATAGCTATTTTGTTAACACCTGTCTTATATAGCTTTCGACGTTGCCCATATTGCATACGAGCGCATATGGCTTTGAAGTATTCGGCCATAAAAATCGAACTACGTGAAATTGAACTCAACAATATGCCCCAGGAACTTTTAAGTATTTCACCCAATGCTACCGTTCCTGTCCTGACTATTAACGATGCAACAGTAATGGATGAGAGTTGGGATATCATTAAATGGGCAGTCTCGCAGAATGATCCAGAGAACTGGTCGGGTAAGAACAATCAATACATAATTGATACTAAAAAGCTTATCGAGATAAATGATTTTTCTTTCAAAGAAAACCTGGATCATTATAAATATGCTGACCGTTTTCCGGAGCATAGTGAAATCTATTACCGTGAAGCATGTGAAGTATTTATTGCACAGTTAGAGACGATGTTATCCGGTAAAAAATTTCTGCTCGACGATAAACTGTCACTCGCAGATATAGCTGTGTTTCCTTTCGTACGTCAGTTTTCCATGGTTAATATAAAACATTTTGAGCAATCGCCTTTTTCCAATGTGCGACGTTGGCTTGATAATCATGTCCACTCAAAATTATTTCTAAAAGCGTTTACAAAACATGCGGCGTGGAAAACAGGTGATGATATCGTCTATCTTTAAACCAGCCTTTAATTCTTTGCACCACTTACAAATTAAAGTTAATGCTTTACTGATTGTATTATCTAATAATGGGTCAAATAACTATCTAAATGCAACATTTCTTTACTCGAAAATTTTATAAAAATGCTTTTGCTTACCATGGAAAGAATATATTTATTCTCAGTGTTTAAATCTATAAATCAATTTAAATAGCATTTGAAACTTGTTATTTTTGTCGTAAAACTTTACAGACATATACCGCTTATCGGAAAAATGAACGTAAAATGTCATTTTTTTGTAAAGAGTGTTGAAAATATGTCATAAATGTTTATAGTTAGTTAAGCAAACCAATTCACCCATACTTGAAAATAGTATTTATCATATATTTTTCAAATAGTTAAAAGATTTTAAATTCATATAAAACTTATTTATTATTCGTTATCAATACATTTAGTAATAGTTTCAGTATTAAATTCATCAAAATAAATTATAAAAATTACGTTAATTTGTGTTTTTACACACATGAAAATTTGATGGTTTTTTAACCATATYTTAATGGATTTATACAATGCCAATAAAAAGTAATCTTGTTTCAACTGACGCAAACAACAATTCTATCTTTTCTAAAACAGCGGATATAGTACTGTCCTGTGTCAATAATCACCTGATGATTTTAATCGATCAAATGTTGACTAATGCAGATCAAAAATTATTTGATCTTGCAGAAAACGCAACCTCCGATGAAGTAAGAATGAATTATATGGACTGTACGCATATATTTCGTACACAAAAGTCTGTTATCAAGCAACTCTTTTTTGTCAATTTAAATAATTCATTGTCAAAATCGTCATCCGATTTATTTAAAGCAGACAATAATGAATTAAGCCTTGTAAGCCAGGATGAGATGGAAGAATTAGTAGCGATTACTACAATACACGCTAAAGCAATGAAGCTCTACGGTGAAGAAGTTAACAACCTAGAAGCACGTCTCGAATACCTGGAATTAATGTGTACAAATACCATAGATAAAGAATCGTTAGACCCGAAACATCTCTGTGAAGTATTCCAGAAAACAATCGAAAGTGTAAATATGAAAATTAAAGAAAAACTAGTTTTTTACAAACTTTTTGATCAAGATGTTTGTTTAAAATTAGGCGTTATGTACAAAACGATTAATCAAATTTTCATTGATAATAATATCATGCCAGAAATCCTTTTAAAAACAACTAAACAGGAAGAAATTGAGCATGAAGAAGTTTCCTCACAAGTAGCTAGTTATTACGACCCAACGAAAAAAATAGCAACAGACTTTATACCTAGAACAAACAATGATGTCAGTCGAATTGTTAATGATTTCATGTGTGGTGATTTAACAATTTCAGATGATGAACTGCAATTGCCTGAGTCCTTTTTACGTACACCTACTAGACAGGATATCAATGGAAACAATTGTTATGATCGAAAAGAAGTATTAAAAGCATTATCAACACTACAGAGAAAAATAACCTCATTGCAAGATGACAGCGATATTCTGACTACCGATAAAATCAAACAGGAATTAATTTTAGATATCAGTACGACAAATGGCGGCATCGTAGATAAGCAGGTAAACCTTCTCGATGAAAGGAGTATCGATTTCGTTGGTATGATGTTTAGTGCCATCTCAGATGATGACACCGTATCTGAAATAATGACTAGCCTAATCTATCAACTACAGATACCTGTAATGAAAGTAGCTATGCTGGATAGATCGTTATTTGATCAGGAAAGACATCCTGCAAGAGCGACCGTTGACCTATTAGCGACTGCTGGAAAAGGCATCAATACAAAAGAAGATTCTCTTTTTTACGAACTCGGAACAATCGTCGATAATATKCTGGATAAATTTGATATTGATATTGTCGCTTTTGAAAAAGCTGTTGATGAATTAGAAATCATCATCAGTAAAGAAGAGCAATTAACCGCTGATACAGAAAAGCAACAACAGAAAAAAATAGTACAGGAGCATGCTCGTCATATCGTGGTAAACCAATTAAAAATGGTGTCTTGTGAAAAACAAATTCCTAATACAGTAAGACCACTTGTATTAAAGAACTGGTCTACGTTGATGTTAAATCGGTATATACGCCACGGTCGAAATAGCTCTCAGTGGTTACAATCAGTTTTACTTTTAAAATTATTACTTAGGTATATACAGCCAATTACATCTAAGGAACAATATCAACTGGTGGTCAATAATCATAAATCTATCTTAAACGCTGTCAATGATGAACTGTATGACACACAGCAGGATAAAAATGAWAWMAAMGAANANATNGYWRAWKWAWMWAMGYMMKWWRTAAAYWTKAWMAMYKATTGNYSRRWRSWWGATNAYTKATGAGAATGATAATGAAATACCGGAAGAAAAACTAAACCTGAGTACAACTGACGGCACCGAAGAAGAGCTTCAGCAAATCAAAAAACAGACGGACATCGCTAAACAAAAGATTGCCAGGTTAGCTAATTCAACAAAGCCTGGTGTTTGGTATGAAATATTTAATGGACTGGATGAACCAGTACGACGCTTAAAATTATCGGTAATACTAACGGATTCTGCACAACTTATATTTGTCGATCGTAAAGGTTTAAAAGTTATCGAAAAAGACGCTGAAGTATTTGCGCACGAACTAGAAGACAAACGTTCGAAAATAATAGCCGACCATTCTACCTTTGAGCAAGCACTGGGCAATGTGATAAGTGCATTAGCAGCTTAAGGGAACCTCTATTAAGCGATTAAAAATTGCCGTTGATAGTTACTTAGCCGATTTTTTATCGACACCGATTAATCGACTCTTACCCTGAAGTTTATCTGCAACGATGGGTCATCGGTTCCATTACTACCATTAAATTCACCTTTTGGATTTATACGAATGAAATTAATAGGCGGCACAGTCGTGTCGAAACCATTCGCGTCTGTTGTTGGTGTAATAAACGACAGACCACCATCATTAGAAAAAGCGATATCATCAATCACACTTGCTAAATCAATAAAATTTAAAGGTATGGTTAGTCCACTAGGCGTCGCGCCATCGACTAGATTTGCTGGGTTAAGAGGCGAACCAAAGTAAAAAGTTGTACCTGATGGAATAGGGTCGGTAATAACAAATGAATTATTATCGATATAACCAAATCCTGAATTTACCACACCTACAGTATATTCGATGATTGCACCCGGAATCGCTTTCGGGTCAGTCAAGTTTACCGGGTCGGATAAAACCGCACTGTTTTTACTTATGGTTATGTTAGTCGTCCCGACTATCATCGTCGCTTGCGAGGTATGTGATACCGTAGCTTCATTACCTTCGTTTGCAGTAATATTTAAATTCCAAAATCCGTTAGGGTTAGCAGGAATAGTGTACTGATACTCGTATACACGTGTAGCACCGGTTGGAGTATCCACCGAAGTCATAGCTTGATTATTCTCCTGTACATTACTGGCTGAATCGGTAATGGTAATAATTGCGCTAGTGATGTCGGCATTGCCAAAGGGGTCGCTAACCGTGGCACGAATAAATACTGTGCTTCCAGGTTCATACGAGGTGAATTGTGTAACGCCAGGGTATGCAGCGGAAAACACATTGATCGTATCGATATTGATGACAGTGTTTGACTGCATTTGCACCTCAGAACGAATAGCGCCCTGCAACGTGCGCAATTGAATATTTCCATTATTGGCACTGGTGTTTGTTAGTACGATACGTACGAAATCACTGGTAGAAAAATTTTCAGTGGAAGCAATTGTAATAGGTACCTGTATCGTTTGCCAATTACCCACATTCCAGGTGGTTGCATTGGTACCGATAAGCGCACCCGTGTTGCCATTAAAAATTTGTACCTGCATGGTTCGCGCACCACCTCCATTACGTCTTACGCGTAATTGAACATTGGTAACACTGCCACCAGTAATTGAGAAGGGTGCCTGAAAAACGATGGACTGATTTAACGTAAAGGTTGAACCGCCTGTGATATTTTCCGTTGTGGTGTTTGCAGCTGGTGGCACACGTGTGAGGTTGGGTGTTGCACCTAGATTAACTGCATCAAAATACAACTGTTTAATACCGCTAGCAGGTGGATTTATATTGACTGTAAGGCTGGCACTCTCATTATCAGGCACATTAGTACCACCGATTGTAGCGATGATTTGTGCATTATTGATCGTTGTTACGCCAGTGGGTAACTGTGCGCTTCCTGCGACGATAGGTCCAATGACAACAGTCTGTGATGACAAGGGTGGGTAGTTTTGTTCAAGACCTGAAATATTATGGCCTTGATCATCCGAAGTGTTTCCCGGGCTGATAACAAATGCCTGTGCATTAGGGTTTGACACGGTGTAACAATAAAAAACATTGGTTCCTGGTGTTACCGTTAGTGAATCCAACGTATCTGTACAGGTTGCGTTGGTACTTACATATTTATCAAAATTAACACTTTGGATAGATAGCGGATAATCTTCAACTTCACCATCTGACATCGAGCTACCTGTGGTAAAAATAGATAACCCCAGATCACTGGAAAAACGAATACGTGCATAAGTGTCACCTGTAACTAATCCAGATAGGGAAGACCAGCTCAAAGATACGGTTGCACCGCTACTACCATTGGCAACATTCGTCTGTGTGCCTTCACCTGATTCAAACGTACCGTTATTATTAAAATCTATCCAACCAACAAGACGGGCAGAACTACCAGAGTTATTTGTAACATTTACATTCACGCTATAAGACGTAGCATTGGTGACCAATACCGGAAAACTACTTATGCCGTCTTCGTCATCGGCATTATCTAAATCATCACCGTCTGCATTAACAGTAGGGATGCCGGTTATCTCATTGTCAGATACCCCAGCACCTATAAAAATAGCATTATCGATGCCGTGGTTAGGACCACCACTGGAAGTTAATGTGCCATAGCTATTAGGTGCATCGCCATAGTCAAATCCGGAAAATGCATTAGTACTGAATAAAGGATGAATAAATGCAGTGGAATCCCAAACTCTATCAGCTGAATCAGCAACGGCAATTTTTACGTGGTAGGTTTGTCCGGCCACAACTGTAATCGGTTGAAACAAGGTATTGGTAAATCCATCCAATTCAAGGTTGGCATTTGTCGTGGCTACGGTTGCGTTACCGCCAAACAAATCGCCGTTGCTATTATCTGTATAAAACGCAACATTTGCCAGACTGCCACAACTGCCAATATTACCGTTTTGACCTACAACACCTGTATTGACCCAGTTAATCGAAGATAGATCACCTCCGATTGTTTTGGCAAAGTTCTCTGCATTTAAACCACCTGAAAATGGCCCCACAATGCCTGGACCACTAACAAAAATACCGACCAGGTCACCAAAGTTACTACAAACATATTCTGGAAATTCATCAGAACCAAATTGAAAAGGAATGGCTAGCGTGGTTGACTGTGGCACCAAAACCCTCGACCTGTCGATGTTCGACAGCCTTGAATATATCCCCGCCAGGACAAAGGGATTTGAGATTGGGCTAG
>NVSH01000014.1 GCA_002401185.1 Gammaproteobacteria bacterium
ATACGAACCTCCTTAACTTTATCACCCAACACTTTTGTTGCATGCTCGATGACAGAGGTAAATGTTTTCTCAACTTCTTCCAGTTTTTCCTTGTCTTCTTCCTCATCGATATCCAGCGTGCCACGTGCAACTGATTGTAATTTCTTACCGTCTAGCTCAGTCAAGTGAGAAACCAACCATTCGTCGACCCGGTCACTCAGCAACAATACTTCGATGCCTTTTTTGGTGAACACCTCAAGATGCGGGCTATTTTTTGCTGCTGTGTAATTATCGGCAACGATGTAATAGATTTTTTCCTGGTTCTCTGGCATACGTGAAACGTATTCATCCAGCGTTACATTTTGCTCGTCACTATCATTGTGGGTACTAGCAAAACATAAGAGTTTAGCGATACGATCTTTGTTTGCCATGTCTTCGATAGGGCCTTCTTTTAGCACCTGTCCAAATGACTTCCAGAAACTTGCGTATTTCTCTTTGTCCTTTTTTTGAATCGATTCAAGCATACCCAACACTTTTTTAACCGACGCACCGCGGATTCSATCGATCGCTTTATTTTGTTGCAGGAGTTCACGCGATACGTTAAGTGGCAAGTCATCTGAATCAATAACCCCTTTAACAAAACGCAGATAGTTTGGCATTAGCTGCTCAGCTTCATCCATAATAAAGATGCGATTCACATACAGTTTCACACCGCGTTTATGATCACGGTCAAATAAATCAAACGGCGGATTCGTAGGCACAAATAACACAGAGGTGTAATTCTGATTGCCTTCAACTTTAGAATGCACCCAACTTAATGGGTCAGCAAAATCCATGCTGACATGTTTATAAAACTCTATATATTCTTCGTCGCTTATCTCACTTTTATCACGCGCCCATAACGCTGCTGCACTGTTTACACGCTCTAATTTAGTTATGACATTATCATCGTCATCTTTTTTAGGTTTGCCTTCATCATCCAGTTCTTCTTCTCGCATCATGACGGGGATAGAGATGTGGTCGGAATATTGTTTGATAATGTTTTTCAAACGGTAAGGACTGACAAACTCAGACTCATCTTTTTTCAGGTGCAAGGTAACTTTGGTACCACGCTCAATCTTTTCGATATTTTCCAGAGAGAAACTACCTTCACCGTTTGATTCCCAACGTACCGATTCATCAACGGCTGTCCCTGCACGACGAGTTTCGAGGGTGACTTTATCAGCAACAATAAAACTCGAGTAAAAACCAACACCAAATTGGCCTATCATCTGCGAATCTTTCGCTTCATCACCGGTCATCGCATCGAGAAATTTACGTGTGCCCGAGCTGGCGATGGTGCCGACATTGTCGATAACTTCCTGGCGTGTCATGCCTACTCCGTTATCACTGATACTGATGGTCTTTGCTTCCTCGTCGAACTCAACCAGAATAGATAATTCGGCATCATTTTCGTAGAGGCTACCATCTGCCAGTGCTTCATAGCGCAGTTTATCGCAAGCGTCAGAAGCATTAGATATTAGTTCGCGGAGAAATATCTCCTTATTTGAATACAGTGAATGCGTCATCAAATGTAAGATTTGACGTGCTTCTGTTTGAAATTCGAGGGTTTCTTTACTCGCTTCAACGCTCATTTTTTACTCCGAAAAATAGTAAGAAGTTACAATTGTTTGTGTTTGTAGATATGGGGATGTTTTTATTGTTATCAAGCCGATTAGAACAGAAGTTACGATTTTCCTTGTCGCACAGAGTACGCGGTAATCAGCCTGATCTTGCGTTATTGATTCAGTACACTTTTTAACAATCGCACCTTTTGCAAACTTTGATTAATTAACGCTTTTCTTGAGTCACTAACTGTAACCAGCAATAACTCAGAAAAAACTTTTTCAGCATCGTTATAAATTTCTGCCAGAAGCAGAGCCTGGCCTGCTTTGAATCGAGCAGATTGAGCCCATAGATCATCGTAAGCTTCCGAGATAGCCCGTGCTGATTTGAGATAATATAATGCAGCAAGGTCATGTTTTTTCATTTCGAAATAAGACTCCGCCTTCCAGAAACTTATCTCACGTATTAATTTTTCGTCCAGGCTATCAAAAGACAACAGATCAAATAAATAGATAGCCTGCTGATGCTGATGTACGGTTTGAAAATCAAAAACAACCTGGATATATCGGTCCAACTCTGCTCGACTGATATTAGTTTTTTGCTTCAATGTTTTACGTATCAAAGCTTCGCTCTGTTGGTATTCTCCCTGCAATACAAGAACACGAGCTTTACGCATTCGCCAGTCAAACAATGTGTTGCCCTGAGGTGGCTCATCAAGGCTTTTCATTATTTTCGCCGCATCAAGATAAACGCCTTTCGCTAGTGCATAATCGACTAATCGATAGCGCACCTCATCTGGCAACACATTTACCTCCGGCACTTTGCTGCTATGCAGATAGAGTTGATTGATCAACGCCAGTCCATCTCGTTTTTTTTCCAAAATTTCTACAATGGCCGTATGTTGTTGCCCCATTGATAATACTTTTGTCTGTAAAATCAATGCTGCATTTAACGCCAGCGCATCGTTTGGGTTCGTTGTTATCAACTTATCCGATAGTGTTTGCCACTGCTTTTCATTACCAAATAATAAGCCATGTTCGTTCGCAATTGCTATTCCTCGCTTATGATACAAAACCCATAAATCGTCGGCATTGACCTGATGATTGTCGTTCAATACTGGGTAATCAATACCTAGCGACAACATTGTCTCTAAATTTAAAACCTGATCAGAATAGTTTGATAAAAACGTTGATGCCAAATAGGCCACGTAGGAATACGCCCATCGCTCTGCACGGGTCAATGCATTCGCCTGCAACTTTTTTCGCATCTGTTGATTGATAAGCGATGCCTGCTTCGGCTGGTCACGCAATTGTGCGATAGACAATAACGCCTCGACATCAATAGCGTTTATATTGTCATTTTGAATTCGTTTTAATTTTCGGATAGCCTGTCGTGGCCGATGCGTTTCAAGTAATACCTGAGCCTGTAGCAACACCCAGTCTATATCCATCACCTCGTCGACGTAGTCAGCCTCATACTTGACCAATGCACGTCTCGCATCGTCATTTTGCTTAAGCTGCAAATACGCACGTGTTACTAAACGTCGCCATACAGCAAGTAACGATTTATCCCGGTTTTCTGATTTAACTTGCCAGAGCATCGTTTGTAACTGTGACAAAGCCTGCTCACTCTGATTGAGTTGTAACCTGGCGATAACCTGCTGCGTTTCAAACCACAAACGAATCTTTTTTGTAATATGTTCTTCACGATTAGCTTTCTCAAATAACCATTGCGTTCTTTCGATGAGTCGCGCCCACTGCTCTAACGCTGCCATTAATACGATACGTTTATACTCGAAAGCATACCAGTCGGCGGTGAATGGTGGTCGCTTTTGTTGTTCATCGTTTAACAGGCTGAGCGCAAGCCCCGGCAAGCCCAATACGATTAACTCGTTCATCTGCACCAGTGATTCAAAGGTGACTGAAGGCTCATCGACACCAGATGCTACCGTTTTATCTGATATTGCTGCCGCAGGGTGCGCTACAGGGAGAAGGTTATCTTGATCCCCAAAAGCTTTGCTTAGAACACCAAGCATCAGTAATATAAAAAATAAAAAACGCATCGATTAACAGCCTTTATAATATTAAGCGAAAACATTACACGAGTGGATTGCTTGTCCATACAAGGCAAATATTTGTCGTAAAATGCAGTAATGACACAAAACACGCATCGTGCAGATGCTTTCCAAACATCATAKCSWMWMKYWWWSTRKMAGCCNAWMWAKSWYKARRMRTWRCYYMRWYWAWAAAACAAAAAAAGAGCGGTACAATGTACCGCTCTTTTTMARAAACCATYWMAMATTMMCTGTTGYKTTTAWWCAACAGNYTTWKTYGATTATTTTTTCTTATCAGACAATTTAAGCTTTTCGGTAATACGTGCTGCTTTACCSGTTCTACCACGAAGATAATAMAGTTTMGCRCGWCGAACTTTACCACTACGTTTAACTKYAATYTCAGCWATCGCATTACTGTATGTCTGRAACACACGCTCAACACCTTCACCATGYGARATCTTACGTACGGTAAAYGCAGARTGTAAMCCRCGGTTACGTTTTGCAATGACGACACCTTCAAAAGCCTGTAAACGTTCACGCTCACCTTCTTTTACACGYACCTGAACYACAACGGTATCACCAGGATAAAATTCTGGCACGTCACGTGTCATTTGTTCRGCTTCAATTTGTTGAATTATGTTRCTCATATCATTCTCCGCTTTCGCGTCCTATCGTTTATTCTATCTAAATGTAATTTTTATTCGTGTTCTGTTTTAAATTCAGCCAGTAAACGCGCCTTCTCTTCATCCCAACACGAGCTATCTTTTTCCAGYGCATCCAGCAAATCAGGYCTTCTTWGCCAGGTTCTGCCYAATGCCTGYTTCAAACGCCAACGYGCTATTGCTTTATGATCACCGCTTAAYAAWACTTTCGGCACCACTTGCTCATTCATTTTTTCTGGTCGYGTRTAATGCGGRTGATCCAATAAACCYTGCATAAATGAATCYTGYAAWGCWGATTCATCGTCACCTAACACRCCMGGTAGTAATCGRGTAAYWCCATCGACMACRACCATGGCAGCAAACTCACCGCCACTTAAMACATAATCACCTATCGACCATTCTTCATCRACCAGTGAYTCTATGATTCGCTCGTCTATACCYTCGTAYCGRCCWGCTATCAAAATAAGATCGTTGACATTCGCCGCCGTACTAATCAGAAGCTGCTGATTTAACGGTTGTCCCTGTGGGCTTAAATAAACCACTTTAGCCGTATCCTTTCCAGCCTGTTTTTCTGACATGGCTTTCGCTGCCAGAATTGCCTGGGACAATGGCTCGATTTTCATCTGCATGCCAGGTCCGCCACCATAAGGTCGATCATCTACCGTACGATGTTTATCTTCTGCAAAGTCTCTCGGATTAAAACATTGCAAAGTTATACTCTGCTGCTTTAATGCTCGCCCCAACACGCCAAAGCCTACGGCCTGCTGAATTAATTCTGGAAATAAACTGATGATATATATATTCACGGTTACCAACATGTAACTGCAAGTTATTAATTATGAATCACGCTGCATTTAAACGCCACGATCAAAAATCTGCATCCCAGTCTACTTCTATAACGCCTTGCTCCAAGTTCACCACCTTTATCGGGCCTGGTTGATCCGCTTCCTGCATCGCCCAGGGGATAAGCCGTTCTTTTAATTCGTTATCTGTCGCCTCATTATGGCCACCTTCAGAGACTACAACCAGCACATCATTCGCACCGGTTTCCATCAGGTCTTTGACGACACCCAGCTCGATACCCTGCTGGTTCATCACTCGCAAACCAATGAGGTCACGCCAGTAATATTCACTATTGCCTTGTAACACTTCAAGCTGTTGCTGCTCAATGGCTATTTCCGACCCTATGAAAGCTTGCGCCTCATCCCGGTTATTACAATGTTCCRGCTTGGCGACCACCGTTTTAGCATGGCGTTTGCCTGCCTTTAATTTTACCGCGATCCATTGTGCTGATTTTTGTGCTGAGCCTCTATTTTCAGGCCGGATGTACCAAGGATTGTAATCAACGATGGATTCCATCGGATCGGTATAAGAGAAAATCTTTACCCAACCTTTTATACCATAAACACCGGTTATTCGCCCCAGAACAATTTTTCTCGATGTCTCAACATCCTGCCCAGAACCCAGTCTGTCGTCACCTTGATTGCTCATACCTTAATCAACCAGCCTTAATCAACTAGGATCAGCCGACAGACTGAACGGAAGGTAAAACTATTAAGCAGCCGCTTTAGCCTGCTTTAACAAACTAGATACACGATCAGARGTCTGYGCRCCCWYTGAYTTCCAGTGWGTYACACGATCMAGATCRACAACCAGACGTTGTTCACCACCCGTTGCACCWGGGTTAAAATAACCTAARCGYTCGATGTAGCGACCRTCGCGAGATCTGCGTGAATCTTTAACATCAATGTGGTAAAAAGGCTTTTTCTTAGCACCGCCTCTTGATAAACGTATTGTTACCATTAGTTACTCTCAAAATTCGTAAACAAAAAATGACCTCTCGGCCACAGGAAGCCGCGCATTTTACGGGATTATTTCATTAGATGGAAGCCTGTTTTACAGATAAACACAATATTGATTATGTTCACTACGACTCAAAAAATTCACATCGATTAGAAATTATATATCAATTTGCCGTTTATTTAAAAACCCATTCCACCCGGGCCGCCCATTCCCGGCGGCATACCACCGCCTTTCATGGCGCGCATCATTTTCGCCATGCCGCCTTTGGACATTTTCTTCATCATTTTTTTCATCTGCATCTGCTGCTTGATGAGACGATTTACGTCCTGCACCTGCAGCCCACTGCCCGCCGCGATTCGCCGCTTTCGAGAACCTTTGATGACATCCGGAAACGCCCTTTCTTTTGGCGTCATCGAATTGATCATACCCACCATACGACGCATTTCTCTGTCGGTGGCCTGGTCCTTAAGTTTTTCGGCCATGCCGGGCATACCGGGTAGTTTATCGATTAAGCTTGCCATACCACCCATGTTTTGCATCTGCTCAAACTGTTCTTTCAGGTCATTAAAATTAAAACTTTTTCCTTTCTGAAGTTTCTTTGCCAGTTTCGCGGCTTTTTTATGATCAACTTTCTGCTGTACTTCTTCAACCAAAGAGAGCACATCACCCATACCCAAAATACGCGATGCAACGCGATCAGGATAAAATGCTTCCAGTGCGTCTATTTTCTCACCTGAACCCATAAATTTAATGGGTTTACCGGTAATCTGGCGTATGGACAGCGCGGCCCCACCACGGGCATCACCATCCGTCTTTGTCAGCACGATACCGGTCAGGGGTAATGCTTCGTTGAATGCTTTCGCCGTAATAGCTGCATCCTGACCCGTCATACTATCGACAACAAACAGGGTTTCGACGGGATTAACGGTTGCATGAATGGCTTTTATCTCATCCATCATGTCTTCATCGATATGCAATCGGCCGGCAGTATCGACAAGCACAACATCAATAAAATGCTTTCGCGCGTACTCTATTGCAGCGCGAGCTATATCTGTCGGTTTCTGATCCTGACTACTGGGGAAAAATTCTGCACCGACTTKCTNCYGCYARSGTTTTTAATTGCTCTATCGCCGCTGGCCTGTATATGTCACAACTCACCAATAAAGATTTTTTCTTTTCACGCTCGCTGAGAAATTTTGCCAGTTTGGCAACCGTTGTGGTTTTACCCGCACCCTGCAGACCTGCCATTAATACTACCGCTGGCGGCTGCGCGCTTAAATCAAGTTTCTCATTCTGCGCGCCCATCACCTTAACCAGTTCACTCTGGACGATATCAATAAATACCTGGCCCGGCTTCAGGCTAGTTAAGACTTCTTCTCCTAATGCGCGTTGTTTTACATCGTCTATAAAAGTACGTACGACAGTTAGTGCAACATCGGCTTCCAACAATGCCATACGAACATCACGCAATGCATCCTGTATATTATCTTCAGTTAATCGGCCTTCACCTCGCATTTTTTGCGCGGTTTTGGCAAGACGCTCACTTAGTCCATCAAACATAGTGCACCTGACTTAAAATTTATAAAAAGGGAATTCATTGATAAAAAGGGAATTCAGCGTATCGAATTATACCCGAGTTACCACCGGATACTGATGCTTGAAGCAAATAATCACAACTGAAATAACTAACAATACTTAAAACGAAAGTTTATAAGGTAAACGAATCGCCACACTTTAATTGATGAACATCCCAGCCCGGTAAAGCAGCTTTACATTGTTCCATAATCACCTGCTCACTACCTGGCTTCAGATGCGAGATGTAAATTTTAGTCTTGTGCTTTAGTTTGAGTAGATCTTGAGCCAGCAATTGTGGGCAATAGTGAAAAGCCAGCTTGGCCAATGGCAGGTCTTCGTCAGCGAAGGCCGATTCAACAAACAGTAGGTCGACACGATCATGTTTATTCAAACTGGCCCAGAAGCTTTCGTTACATGTCGTGTCTCCACTAAACGCAAAAACCTTACCTTGCGAAATCACAGAATAACCCACGGCTGGCACGGCATGATTAACACGGATCATCTCAATAGAACGTCCCGAAATTTCGCACACCGAATCAATAGCCATCGCTTCAAGCTTTAACACTGCATCGTCCTTATGCGGCAACTCGGTAAAATCTGGCCAGATCGTCCAGTTAAAAATATGATCCCGCAACGCTTTAATTGTTTCTGGCAGCGCATGCACCACGAGTGGCCGACCGATTAAATCGTCAAATAATGTATCCGCTAACAAAGCGATAGAAGCGATATGGTCCAGATGCGAGTGTGTTATAAAAATATGTTTGATGCGACGCATCTCTGTCAACGATAGACTACCTACACCCGTGCCAGCATCGATTAAAATATCATCATCGATCAAAAATGAGGTGGTGGCCACATTTTGACTTATACCACCACTGCACCCTAAAACGCGAACTTTCATTTAAATAACCCAGTTTATTCAACACGTATACATAATATTATAATTTTCATCGTGACCTAAAGCAAAAAGCCTGTCAGCGGCTTATGATGCTAACATGCCACTTAACAGAAAAAGACAACGTCGTGAATCTAGCGAAAAAACTAAACGAGATCACCTTTTTCAACAGACCTGACCATTAACCCACAATTTAAAAAATTATTTTATTTCAGTATAGACCAGCAATCTGACATGACTAATTTCATCTTCACTTTAGGCGGCATCATTTTTTATACGGTATGTTCTGTACTGTTATTTTGTCATGTCAAAAATATAGCCGTTGTGAGTAATGTTGTATCGAAAAGAGCTATCTTGTCCGTAGGTTTCATCGGTTTAGCTCTGCATACTTTAGCGCTACAAAACAGTATGTTTAGCCCCCTCGGTATCGATCTTGGCTTTTACAACGCGATGTCATTAATTACGGCTTTTATCGTATTACTTACTTTGATTGCGACCTGGCGTCACCCGGTAGAAATACTTGCCGTTCTTTTGTTACCTACCGCAGCTATCACATTAATCTTCGAATTCACGGGTAGTAGCCATCATATACTGCCCAATGATACGTCTAACGCACTCATTTTTCATATACTGACATCCATTGTTGCCTATAGCTTGCTCGCATTGGCTGCATTGCAAGCGATACTGCTATCAATACAAAACCGGCTACTACACGCGCATCAACCCAGTGGCGCAATCCAACTGCTGCCGCCTTTAAAAAGCATGGAGACATTATTATTCGAGATCATCATCGTTGGTTTCTTTGCTTTAACTGTCTCACTCGGTAGCGGCTTAATCTTTTTGGAAAACATGTTTGCACAACAACTGGTACACAAAACGGTTCTATCCATCCTGGCCTGGTTTGTTTTTCTTATTTTATTAATGGGTCACTGGAAGTTCGGTTGGCGCGGACGCACCGCCATACGCTGGACGTTAAGCGGCTTTATCAGTCTGATGTTAGCGTACTTCGGTAGTAAGTTTGCTTTAGAAATCGTACTATCCTAAGACAAATACCATAAATATCTATCGATGAAGCGAATAATTTCGCTTGACTACAAAACCAGTTCACACATAATTAACGCAACCTTGCTAATAAGAGACACCATTTCTTGAACGAACTATCGACGGCCTCGCTGTTTATAACGCTGGCCATTCTGATTTTACTCTCCGGTTTCTTCTCAGGCTCTGAGACCGCATTGATGACACTTAACCGTTATCGTGTGAAAAGCCTTGCTGACAAAGGACACAAAGGCGCGCAACTCGCTATTAAATTATTGAGCCGACCTGACCGCTTACTCGGCTTGATACTACTTGGCAACAACATCGTTAATATCTTTGCCGCGACCATCGCTACCATAATCGCATTACGGCTCTACGGTGAAATCGGCCTGGTTATTGCGCCTATCGTCCTGGCCTTTGTTATTCTGGTTTTTGCCGAAGTCACACCGAAGACACTGGCTGCATTAAAACCTGAGAAACTCGCTTTTCCGTCAGCGTTTGTCTACACATTAATTGCCACACCGTTGTACCCGTTTGTCTGGTTTGTCAATATTTTCTCCAACACACTACTACGACTCATCGGCATTCACCCTGAAAAACATGCGGGGCAGGAACTCAGTGCCGATGAATTACGTGCGGTAGTCATCGAAGCAGAACACTTCATGCCACAGGCACATTCCAACATGTTACTCGGCATTCTTGATCTGGAGCGAGTCAGCGTGGAAGATATAATGATTCCTCGCAATGAGGTGACCGGTATTGAYTTRAATGATAACTGGARTGAYATCGTGCAYCAGATCACCCATAGCCAACGTACCCGCGTACCGGTATTTCATGACAGTATAGATAACACCATCGGGGTGTTACATCTACGCAGAGTGCTCAACCTGTTCTCCCGCGACGAACTCAACATGAAAACGCTGAAAAAATTAATCAAACCCGCTTATTTCATACCCGCTGGCACCACACTCACCCGTCAGCTATTAAGTTTTAAAGATAACCGTCGCCGCTCTGGACTGGTGGTTGACGAATACGGCAGCATCCAGGGACTGGTCACYATTGAAGACATTCTCGAAGAGATCGTTGGACAATTTACCACCGATTCACCGACACGCAATCTCGGCATCTACAAACAGAAAGATGACAGCTACCAGATCGACGGCAACACACACATCCGTGAAATCAATCGTTTTTTGAACTGGTCACTACCAGCTGACGGACCAAAAACATTAAACGGATTAATCCTCGAACACATGGAAATCATCCCGAAAAATGGTACCAGCCTGATGATAAAAGATTACGCTATCGAAGTGACACGCACCACCAACAAYGCCGTGCAAACMGCAAAAATAATAAACACAAAASCMRRCWMMNNNNAYANAAMAWAACNAGCARGKNAAWGCGNCTTNAGTCATGGCTAAAAYAAAARTWCAATAYGCMTGCASCKCGTGTGGYGCCAGYCACWCAAARTGGGCAGGACAATGTGGYGATTGCGGCGAATGGAACACCATGAGTGAGACCATCGCCGCGATAACAGGTAATAACCGCCAGGGTTTTGCCGGTAAAAAAGGCAATGCAAAAATTCAGGCGATGGCAGATATTAAGATGCATGGAGAGATGCGCACCGCCACCAACATCAGCGAACTCGACCGCGTACTTGGCGGCGGACTGGTACACGGCTCGGTGACCTTAATCGGCGGTGACCCAGGCATTGGTAAATCGACCTTATTAACACAAACCCTGGCCAGCCTTAGTCAGACCCTGCCCTGCCTCTATGTCACCGGCGAAGAATCACTACAGCAAATCACCATGCGCGCGCGCCGGCTGGGTCTTGAGGACAGAGGCCTGAAACTACTTTCAGAAACCTGTGTAGAAAGTATCATCACCTTGTCCAGTGAGCTGAATCCAAAAGTCATGGTCATTGATTCCATTCAGACCATCTACACCGAAACATTACAGTCAGCACCCGGCTCAGTCGCACAGGTAAGAGAAAGCGCGGCGCAACTGGTTCGTTTTGCGAAGCAGACTGGCACCTCATTGTTTCTGGTCGGTCATGTTACCAAAGAAGGCACGCTCGCCGGCCCACGCGTACTCGAACATATGGTCGACACCGTGCTCTATTTTGAAGGCGACCCTGGCGAACGCTACCGCATGATACGCGCCGTAAAAAATCGCTTCGGCGCGGTCAACGAGCTCGGCATTTTCGCCATGACCGATGAAGGTTTAAAAACCGTCAGCAACCCATCGGCCATTTTTCTTTCACGCCACGAAGAACCTGTACCTGGCAGCATTATCACCGTCACCCGTGAAGGTAGCCGCCCCCTGCTCATCGAATTACAGGCACTGGTCGATGAAAGCCATAGTCATAATCCCCGCCGCGTCTGCCTGGGCCTTGATCCGAATCGTTTAAATATGCTGCTCGCGGTGATGCATCGCCATGCTGGCATCGCCATGTTCGATCAGGATGTTTTTATCAATGTCGTTGGCGGCGTCCGACTCACTGAAACGTCCGCCGATACCGCACTGATTCTTGCTGCGCTTTCCAGCTTCCGTGACAAACCTCTACCCAACAATGTTTTCACTTTCGGCGAAGTCGGTCTGGCCGGTGAGATTCGCCCAGTTACCAATGGTCAGGAACGCCTAAAAGAAGCCGCGAAACACGGTTTTAAAACCGCGATTATCCCCAAGGCCAACATGCCAAGAAAAGATGATCACATCGACGGCTTAAATATTATCGCTGTACAACGCGTAAGCGAACTGATTGACACCGCTATCACACTTTAAACCCAGTATTCTTTAATACAAACCCACACAACATCAAATACATACTGTCTGTTTACAGCTAATCGAGCAGCCGTCGACTGGCCTTACTATCGGGGTATAATGTTTTTTCAACTTTATAATAAGCCCTGATCTTATTAACGTTTACGCCCAATTTAAGACGCACCTGTTGCAATGTATCGTCGAGCAACCCAGAAAAATCGACACCATCAAGCGCTTCACCAGCGACTGCCTCCGCAAGCTTTAACGCCGAATAAAAGATATCGATATCACGATCGCTGAATTGATAGCTCTGTGGATACAGGTACCTGGTGATCAGTTCGAATAAGCGGGTTTCACTCAGGCCGACCTGCCTGGTCGAGCCCATGGTATAACCGATAGTAAAGGCCTCATCTTCGGGCAATAATCCACGACCGAGTAAAATATGTATACAGTCATGCGCACAAAGATTAACCGCACCATGAAACAATGAAAACTTAGCAGAGAAAAACTGGGAAATAGAAAATTCAGGGTTTTCTATCAACTTGACTATAAACGGGACATCCTCTTTCTGCGCACCAATGGCCTGCAAGCTCTTGCGCGCGACAACCAATGTTAATCGATCCTGCGAAATCGGAATGTGCCAGTCGGAATAATGCATCGCCTTACCTGCCATTTCTTTGCTTACAATTTTTTGCCTACTATTTTTTTGCCTTCTATCACATCACAGTTATTTATCATCCTCCGTCGGCGCGAAACCACGCCGCATGGTGTTTTCTGTGATCGTTGTCGAATCCATAAACTGCAATAAATAATCACTACCACCTGCTTTATAACCGATACCACTTAACTTATAACCACCAAAAGGTTGACGCGATACCCGTGCGCCAGTGATCTTTCTATTTAGATACAGATTGCCCACATTAATTTCATTTTTTGCGCGTTGCAGATGGTTGGGGTCACGCGAAAACACGCCTCCGGTTAATGCATATTGTGAATGATTTGCCAGTTGCAGAGCCTGATCGAAATCACCCGCACGAAACACGGATAACACCGGGCCAAATATCTCCTGTTGAGCAAGCCGGGAATCAGCGGCTACATCAGCAAAAATAACCGGCGGGATAAAATAACCTGTAGTCAGGTCAACTGTTGCAGAGTATCCGGCGCAATCATTCGACACGATGCGAGCTTCGCGCTTAGCCTTTTCTATCGCAGACAGGATGTTATTCCTCGCCTGTTTACTGATAACCGGGCCCATGGCGTTGCCGGGCTCCTCGGGCAACCCGATCTGCAAACTTCTGGCGGCTGCAATTAAGCGTTCGAGAAATTGGTCATAGACATGGTCCAGCACAATAACGCGTGATGCCGCGCTGCATTTCTGCCCCTGAAAACCGAAGGCTGAACTAACGGTACCACTGACCGCAACATCGAGATCAGCGTCTTCATCAACAATGATCGCGTTCTTGCCACCCATCTCAGCAATGATGCGTTTGAACTGTTTCTGCCCGGGTTGAAGCTGTGCAGCATGGTTAATCAGTCGCGAGCCGACAGCCAACGATCCAGTAAAAGCAATCATCTGAATGTCATCGTGTTTTGCCAGATAATCACCAATATCAGCGCCCCTGCCACTGAGCAAATTAACCACGCCATCGGGCAAGCCTGCTTGCTGCATGAGTTCAACAAACCTTGCGGCGATAACCGGTGTCTGTGATGAAGGTTTTAATATCGCGGTATTGCCGCAGACGATGGTGGCTGACAACATACCCGTAAGAATCGCCAACGGGAAATTCCACGGCGGGATAACCAGACCGACACCACGCCCATGATAACGTATCGTATTTTTCTCCCCGGTAGCTTGCACTAGTACAGTCGAGCCCAACGCTGTCAGTTCCAACTGTTCCGCCTGCTCGGCGTAGTAGTTTAGAAAATCGATCGCTTCGCAGACATCCGCATCGGCTTCACGCCAGTTTTTACCGGCTTCAAAAACTTGCCAGCTAGCAAATTCGATTCGTCGTTCCTGTAACAGCCTGGCAATCGATCGTAAGTGATCAGCTCGTTCGGTGACGCTGACACGACGCCAATACTCATGAGCTTTCTTTGCTGCGATTATTGCCGCATCGGCCAACTGCCTATCCGCAGTGGCAACATAACCAATGGTTTCTTCAGGTCTGGCCGGATTGCTCGACACGATGGTCTGTTTGGTAAAACAGGACTTACCATCGATTATAAGCGGATAATTTTGCGCAAATTGCTGGCGACACTGAGACAGACCCTGCGCAAAAGCCTCATGCTCAGTCGTGTCGGTAAAGCGAAATAATGGCTGATTTTCAAACTGGACGTCAACAGAATCAACACTGGACAAGACGTGCGCGTCGCCAGCACTGTTTGGCTTAGAAGAGAATACTGGCTTATCGAGCTTAACCTGTTGCTGACTGGTTAAGCCCATATCCAGTACCGTTTGGCCAGAGCTGTTTTCCAGTAATCGTCGTACCAGATAAGCCATGCCTGGCAAAGTTTCACCGTATGGCACATAGACGCGTAACTGCTGCTGCCGCTGCACCAGCGTTTTTTTCAAAGTATCGGCCATGCCATATAACATCTGAAATTCATAATCGCGTTTTGATAACTTATGCTTTTCAGCGAGTGCCATCGCAACCGCCAGACTACGTATATTATGTGTTGCCACGGCAGTTTCGATCAATGGGTGCGCCGCGAATAGATATGCAAGACAACGTTCAAAATTCGCATCGGTATCTTGTTTATACAGCCACACGGGCGAAGACCAGTGGTTCTGTGCGGCAACAATGGTTTCGTAATCCCAGTACGCACCACGCACCAGCCTGACCGTCGCAGGTGTTTCACGCTGTTTAACCACCTCAACGATCCTGATCAAATCAGCAAAACTATCTTTCAGATAAGCCTGTATCGCGATACCGATATCCGGCCAGTGCTGGAACCTGTGGTCTTGCAGTATCTCGAGGAAGCAACTCAGGATGATATCTTTGAAGTCGTATTGCTCCATATCGATCATGACGAAGGCCTGATGTTCACGTGCGCACTCGAGGATAGGTATCAGGCGTTTCTTGATGGCAGCCACACATCCCTGACTATCAACAACATCAATCTGTGAATACAACGATGACAATTTAACGGAAACATTAAGCCGTGGAGCAAGCCGACCGTGTAATTGGTCCATGACATTTGAATCTTCCCAGGTTTGCAGGTATGCAGACATCGCAGGTATCATCTCAAGATAAGATCGTTGGTATACATCTGCTTCGTCTTCCGAAACCGATGCTTCACCGAGAATATCCAGGCTACTGTTCATACCACCGCGTTTTAAACGCTCAAGCGTAGCTGATGCTCGCCGTATGTTGTTACCCCCCATAAATCTGCGCGCCAAACCACGAACGGTATAACGTACTAACGGTGCAGCAACATGTGCCAACCAGGGTTTATCCGATTGTTTCAACCCCCATCGAGCGAGTTCGGGCAGAGGTGAGTCGTTGTCACCGAAATACTCCTGTAGATGACGAGTTAATGCCAGGTCGTCATTGAGGCTCGGCAGCACATCGATAAATCGCAGTGTCTGGATACGAAACTGTGGGTCAGAGATGGCGCGAGCGACCAGCGCATCGAGCCAGTGCTGGCCATTCCACTCGCCGCCACGCTGCTCGTTACTCAGCGTCTCGGTGCTTGTTATCAGCTCACTGCACAGTTCCCCAATCCGTTGTTCCAGCGGCATCGCGAGTAACATCGAATTACACTCTTTTTAGTGTTCTCACACGTTTCAGCGCCTGCGCCAGGAACCGATCTGTGTGCCGACTGTTTTGTGAGCCATCCGCTAACCAGCGCGCAAAACTGGCGAGGTAGATGCCGGTAAGACAAACTTCTTCGATGATCCGATGCAGACCTTGCGTGTCTATTAATGCGGCTTCTCGAAACCATTGCACTGTTCTGCTGATACGCATGATGCCCAGAACCTGCAGATGAACATGACCGAATTCAAACTTATAACACAGCATCTGCCGCGTGAGCCGGCGGTGTTCGTGTAATGCAAAAAACCATTTCATGATAACTTGACGAAGTCGCTCATCCGCCGCGAGTGCGGCAAATTCCTCGCTCGCCTTTTCCGACAGCACGGCCTGATCTGCCCGATCGAACCAGGCTTCGACCAGATCATCCTTCTGTGGGTAAAGGCACCTTATCTCATCCAGCGAGATATCCAGACTGGACGCAATTTGATGCAGTGATAAGGCTTCCCAGCTATCACTCTCGGCCTGCTGCAACGCCATATCAAGAATCTGCTTCGCCATTACAGATTGTTCCTTCATCATAACCTCCCAGTCAAAAGTTCCTGACTATTTACCTACGACATCAGACAAAGCATCGTTAAGTTCTGCATACTGAAAAACATATCCGGCTGCCAGTATTTTTTCCGGCATTACCCGTTGCCCCGATAACAATAATTCCTGTGCCATTTCGCCAAGCATCAGCTTCAACACAAAAGCCGGTATCGACATAAATGCCGGACGCTTTAAAACACGCGCTAAGGTTGATGAAAAGTCTTTGTTCGTTACTGGATTGGGCGCCGTGCCGTTAACCGCACCACGAATGTCTTTATGTTTAATGATATGCAACATGATGCCGATTAGATCATCTATGTGAACCCAGGACATCCATTGCCCGCCATTGCCCATAGAGCCACCTAAACCAAGCTTGAATGCAGGCAACATCTTAGACAGTGCGCCACCTTTTTTACCTAATACGATACCCGTTCGCAAAAAACAAGTTCTTATGCCGAGGGTTTCTGCCTGTTGCGCTTCGCTCTCCCAGTCAAAACAAAGTTTACTAGCGAAACTGCTATCCCCCGACACCTGCTCGCTGACGATTGCATCACCCTGATTGCCGTAATAACCAATGGCCGAGCCACTGATCAAACATTCAGGTTTTTTATCAGTGGCTTGCAGGTAATGGATTAATTTTCGGGTGGTGTTCAGGCGGCTGTCACGTAACTGCATTTTGGTCGCTGGCGTCCAGCGTTTATCGGTAATGCCCTGTCCGGCCAGATTGATAACGACATCAAAAAAAGTACTGTCATCTAACGTATCGAGTCGCTCGACGGTAGAAACCGTCTGATTAAAATGCACAGCGGTTTTGTCTGGGTCACGTGTCAGCACCGTCACGTCATAACCCTGCGTCAATAAAACAGGAACAAGTCGCGAGCCGATAAAACCAGAACCACCGGTTATTAATAAACGTTTTTTATGCATGCTTCATCTCTTAAAAAAGATCACGAAAACACTAACACTGAATATATAGTATACCGCCCTGTAACGAACAGATACACTGCGAACACTTTCTTTCTGGCCCATTACTTCGACGAGTATGCAGATATTAATACAAAAGTTAATTTTTAATAGCTCCGCCTATATCTAGCCTCGAATAGTTTGCTAAAATGCGCCATGGCTAAAAAAAAACCAAACTTCGAAAAAGCACTCAATGATCTGGAAACCCTGGTAGATGACATGGAACAGGGCAACCTCAGCCTGGAAGAATCCCTCAAACGCTTCGAAAAAGGCATCGCCCT
This sequence comes from Gammaproteobacteria bacterium, assembly GCA_002401185.1. Classification (GTDB taxonomy): domain Bacteria; phylum Pseudomonadota; class Gammaproteobacteria; order SZUA-229; family SZUA-229. The sequence goes on from NVSH01000014.1 coordinate 17,961, forward strand.
GAGCACCGAATGCCAGCAAGCACTGCAAAATGCCGAGTTAAAAATTAAAGAGCTGGTAGAAAAAAACGGCAAATTACTCGAACAAGATATCGAGCTGGATGATTAGTAACTATGTCTCACGAATTTCAATCCCTTCTGGATAACTACCAGAAACGTGTTAACGCCGCTTTAGATAAATACCTGCCTACAGAAGATCCGCCAGAACATAACCTTGCCAAAGCCATTCGCTATTCCGTTATCGGTGGCGGTAAACGTATTCGCCCAGCGATGGTATACGCTGCCGGTGAAGCCATGGGCGTGTCCACTGACTTACTCGATATACCGGCCTGTGCTGTCGAGATGATCCACGCTTATTCCTTGATTCACGACGACCTGCCCGCGATGGATGACGACGATCTTCGCCGCGGCAAACCGACTTGCCACAAAGCCTTTGACGAAGCCACTGCCATGTTAGCCGGTGACGCCCTGCAAGCACTTTCCTATGAAATTTTAGCTAAAGATGACCACAGACAACTAACACCAGAACACCGCATTGATATGTTAAGTCTGTTAACCGAAGCCAGTGGCGCATATGGTATGGCAGGTGGTCAGGCAATCGATTTAGCGTCCGTCGGCAAACAACTTACGCTCGACGAACTGGAGCATATGCATCAACTTAAAACCGGGGCTCTGATTCGCGCCAGTGTTCTGCTCGGCGGGCTCTGCAAACAGGATATAAGCAAAGAAGAAACCGAGATACTGAGTAATTATTCACTCTGCATTGGTCTTTCATTTCAAATACAGGACGATATTCTTGATGTCATTAGCGACACGGAAACATTAGGCAAACCACAAGGCTCGGACGAAGCCCAGAAAAAACCGACCTTCCCAGCCATCATAGGATTAGCCAAATCGAAACAGCTGGCGCTGAAACAACATGAACGTGCCTTAAAACACCTTGAACCTTTGGATAAAAAAGCCGATAGTTTACGTCTACTGTCATCTTATATTGTCGAACGCCAGTTTTAAGAACCCACACATCTAGCCAAACCGAAACCATATACTCATGCCACCCACCCATACAAACTGGCCACTGCTAGAGTCCATCGACTCACCCGCAGATGTTCGCAAACTTAACCAACAACAGCTAATTGAATTATCACACCAGCTGCGATCCTTTTTGCTCGATACTGTGTCAACGACCGGCGGCCACCTGTCTGCCGGCCTGGGCACGATTGAACTCACCATCGCTTTACATCACGTATTCAACACCCCTTACGATCGCATAACATGGGACGTCGGCCATCAGACCTACCCACATAAAATCCTGACGGGTCGTCGTGAAAAAATGTCCACCTTGCGTCAAAAAGACGGTATCGCCGGATTCCTAAAACGCAAAGAGAGTGAATACGACACCTTTGGCGCTGGCCATTCCAGCACATCAATCGCTGCTGCATTGGGCATGAGTATTGCCGCCAAACATAAAAACGAAAACCGACACTGTGTTGCAGTTATCGGCGATGGTGCGATGACCGCAGGCATGGCATTTGAAGCACTAAATCATGCTGGCGACTGCGATGCTAACCTGTTGGTCATTCTCAATGACAATGATATGTCGATCTCACCTAATGTTGGTGCACTATCAAATCACCTTACCCGACTGCTAAGCGGCGACTTATTTTCGACATTGCGTGAAGGTGGCAAAAAAGTTTTAGAAAATATTCCACCGGCGCTGGAATTAGCGCGTCGCACCGAAGAACATGTAAAAGGCATGGTCACGCCGGGCACCTTATTCGAAGAACTGGGATTCCATTATTTTGGACCGATCGATGGCCATGATCTGGACACCTTAGTCCCCGTATTACAGAACATTAACCAGCAGACAGGACCGAGGCTGCTGCATATTAAAACCAAAAAAGGCAAAGGATACAGCCACGCCGAAGACGCACCGATTAAATACCATGGCGTTAGTGCTTTTGACTTAAACACTGGAAAAACGCACGCCAGTACGAACGCTACCAAACCACCGCCAAGTTATACCGAAATTTTTGGCCAATGGTTATGTGATATGGCCGAGCAGGACGAACGGCTTATCGGCATTACTCCGGCAATGCGTGAAGGTTCTGGGCTCGTCGAATTTTCCAAACGTTTTCCCAAGCGTTATTTTGACGTTGGCATTGCTGAGCAACACGCGGTTACCTTAGCCGCAGGTATGGCATGTGAAAATTTAAAACCCGTGGTTGCAATCTACTCCACTTTTTTACAACGTGGTTATGACCAGCTGATTCACGATGTCGCCATACAAAACCTGCCTGTCGTTTTTGCCATCGACCGCGCAGGTATCGTCGGCGCAGATGGGCCGACACACACCGGTGCGTATGACATAAGCTTTTTACGCTGCATTCCCAACATGGTTGTCATGACACCTGCCGACGAAGCCGAATGTCGCGGCTTATTAACCACCGCTTTTTTGCACGACGGACCCAGTGCCGTTCGTTACCCACGCGGCAGCGCGACCGGACTCACGTTACCCAAAACACTCGAAGCATTACCCTTCGGACAGGCGAAACAAAAAAGACAGGGTAAAAAAGTCGCACTGCTAGTGTTTGGCACGCTGTTAGCCACAGCGATGGAAGTAGCTGAAGAGATTAACGCCAGTGTCTACAGCATGCGTTTTGTCAAACCACTGGATACTAAAACGATTAAAAATGCCATCGATCAACACGATCTACTGGTCACCATCGAAGATAACGCCATCGCAGGTGGTGCCGGCAGCAGTGTTTCTGAATACATTAATGCACAACATCTCAACACCCAGCTACTACACATCGGTTTTCCTGACGAATTTATCAACCATGGTCAACCCGGCGAGTTACACAGCGACTGGCAACTCGATAAATCCGGCATGCTAGCGACTATTCGTCTTCGGATTAAGGAATTGCTTATATAGTTAAAAAAAGCTAAAATCCCTACTGTTTTACTCAGGTATTATTTAGGCGCTACAACAACCATGTCAAGAATGACCGCTCGCTATCAGCTTAAAGTCGTGACAGAATTCGCTTCAGCACATACGCTACGGAACTACCCCGGTGCATGTAGTCGAATGCATGGCCATAACTGGAAAGTGGAACTGGAAGCCGTTGCCAACCAACTCGATGAAGTCGGCATGGCAATCGATTTTAAAGTACTAAAAAATGCTGCCAATGACGTCGGCGATGAACTTGACCACCGCTACCTAAATGATCTTGAACCGTTTAAAGAGATTAACCCAACAGCAGAGAATATAGCGGCATATATGTACAAAGAAATTTCTGCAAGAATCAACAGTGACACCATTAAAGTGACTGCACTGACGATTTGGGAAACTGAACGCGCCTGCGTTCGCTATAGCGAAGAATAACAAGTAATTGAAAATAACGGTAATCGTTCAGATTACTAGTAAAGAGAAAAAATAATGACCGAGGTCCTGGAAAAAGAAGTGCAAACAAAAGAGAATAGAAAAACTAGTTCGCTGCCCGATGTTCAGAATTTACAGGACACGCGCGCGATTGCTATCAACAAAGTGGGTATCAAAGATATCCGCCATCCTGTTCAGGTTAAAGACCGTACCGGTAAAGTCCAGCATACCATCGCTAATTTCAATATGTATGTTGACCTGCCCCATGAGTTTAAAGGCACACACATGTCGCGTTTTGTTGAGATTCTCAACAACCATGAATGGGAGATTACCCTCGATTCGTTCAAGGTCATGTTAACTGAGATGACCAGCTTGTTAGATGCCGAATGCGGCCATATCGAGATGAGTTTTCATTTCTTCATCAACAAGACCGCGCCTGCTTCTGGCGTAAGAAGCCTGCTTGATTACGAAGTGACCTTTATCGGTGAGCGCAGAGATAGTAAAAATATCATCAATATCAAAGTGGTGGTACCGGTTACCAGCCTATGCCCCTGCTCGAAAAAAATATCAGAACGTGGCGCGCACAACCAGCGTTCGCMCGTGACCGTCAATGTTGAAACTGAAGATTTTATCTGGGTAGRAGAAATCATCGAAATGGTCGAAAAACAGGCATCCTGTGAATTGTACGGCCTGTTAAAGCGCCCGGATGAAAAAGTAGTAACCGAACGCGCCTACGACAACCCTAAATTTGTCGAAGATATGGTACGTGACATCGCCCATCAACTAAACATCGATAAGCGTATCCTCAGCTACACCGTGGAATCTGAAAACTTTGAATCCATCCACAATCATTCAGCGTATGCGCTGATTGAGAAAAACATTAGGTGATAATCACTTGCTAACTAACACGTTAGTTAATCAGATCATCCAAACAAAAAAAGCACCCATTCGAGGTGCTTTTTTTACGTGCTACATATGTACGATCCTAAAATCTTATTCCAGTTTATCTACCAGGATATCTCTTAACTGTTCGGCCAGTGCTGTACCGGATACAGCTTCATCCTCATCTGTATTACGCGTATCTTCAGCATCTTTGACATCAATCTGAATACGACCACCAACATCGCTAAATTCCAGACGGTACTGTCGTTCCTTATCTACCGATAAGTTTTTATCATCTGAATCAGTGAACAACTGCATCAACCAACTGGAGTTTGCCAACGCATCTTCTTCACCCTGTTTGGATATTATCTTTTGTTTGGCCTGTTTGCCGACGACGAATTGAATGGTACTGTTTTCCTGGTGTGGAAGAATATCCTGAACCAGCATGCGATCCAATGCCCGCATTGCACGACGCCAGACAAAATCCATACTACCCGTCATGGTTAATGCTGTGGCGTTAGCACGATCGACTTTTACCAGCGAACTATAGGGACGGTAGTTATCCAGTAATTGCGCTGTATCTTGCTGACTTTTACCGGCAAACAGCGCCATACGTGAGATGATTTCTCGTTCAGCCTCAAGATCACTGGGACGCGACTGCCAAATAAACGCATCACTCTCTTCGCCATACAAAACACGTTCAATACTTGTATGTGCAATGTACAGGCGCGTTTTGTTATCCCCATCAAAACGTTCTAATCGAACACGGTACTTATCTTTTACATCAGGTTCAAACTTCTGAAACATCGATCTAAAAAAACCTGTGTCAGCTTCCAACCGTTCCACCCATGCTGTTTCCATAAAACCTAACGATGGTCGATCTTCAACGAGATTAATACCTTCCCTCTGCCAAAAGTCCCGTAATCTGGGCCAGACGTGTTCGACATTGTTGTCGATTTCAAGCCAGCTATTGCCGGCATATGTCACCATTCGCACACCATCAAACTTAGGCGTTATAACGGTTTCCAACTTGTTATTATCACGAAACCGCTGCTGGGCTTCTTCCGTTGGATTAGGCACCCGTAGTTGATCCGCTATATCAGGTTCAGTTAGATCAGGCGGCACCTCTAAATTTTTATAATATTCTGCTCCCTGATAGACAGGGCGTTCATTACTGCCACTGCATGACCATAACACCAGAGGCAGCAAGGTAATAACAAACCATTTCATATTTTTAATTATCACTGTAGGTAACTTCATTATTCAGGTCTCACGCTTTATAATCGACCAGTTTTCCCGCTTACGCGCAGGCCYTTTTATTCGATTTACTGTTGCGCCTGTTGCATAGCTTCACGCAGCGGCTGATGGTATTGTTTTTCAARTTCAGTTAGTGGTAGACGTATGCCAGGGGGAATAAGTTTCATTTCAGCCAATGCCCATTTAACGGGGATGGGACTGGATTGCAAAAATAGCTTTGCATGTAACCCGGTTAAAGGCTGGTTTAACGTTTCTGCCAGATTACGATTCCCAGCCAGCGCCGCGTCACACATCGCCGCCATNGCTTTGGGGACAACATTATTGGTTACTGAGATAACGCCATGGCCACCACGCAACATAAATTCCGTGCCGGTTTCATCATCTCCACTATAAAGACCAAAGGCTTTATCACCCGGCTTTTTAGCCAACAGTGCCTGCATTTCAGCGAGACGGCTCAAGTCACCAGTGGCGTCTTTTACACCGATGATGTTATCGATGTCGGCCAGACGATTAACCGTTTCAGGCAACATATCGACCGCAGTACGACTGGGCACATTATAAAGGATCTGCGGGATATCAACGGTCTCGGCAATTTTCTTATGAAACTGGTACAAACCTTCCTGCGGTGGTTTATTGTAATAGGGCGTAACCAGCAAACAGGCATCAGCACCGCCTTGTTGTGCACCACGAGTAAGCTCTATCGCCTCCCAGATGGAATTGGCGCCGGTTCCGGCAATGACCGGGATACGCCCATTAACAAACACTACCGTGCGCGCCATAACCTCACAGTGCTCATCCATCGTCAGTGTCGCAGACTCCCCTGTGGTGCCCATTGAGACTATCGCTGAAGTATTATTTTCTATATGAAATTCAACCAGTTTGGCCAAACTTTCATAATCGACGCTGCCGTCAATATGCATTGGTGTGACCAACGCAACCATACTACCTCTAAACATGGGAGSYYCMWAAAAMMWCNMSGYGYASWGYWRRWCRAYATYTGWSSTYTWTKTSWWANKKRKAKGNTSYYYYRRKTGAATAATTTACTATTCTTAATACAAGTAAAGCGTATCTGTGTGTTTCGCTGCAATGACACACATTTATGATAGCCAATATTTTATTAAAGTTCGGACACTAAAATTGAATAATCCCTCCCAATCAGAGCGCCGTATATACAACCGAATCCCATTTACTGCGGAAATTTTAATGCAGAGTGGCAGCGAAGAATGGAGCTGTAATCTGCTTGATATCTCGCTCAAAGGCATGTTAGTAGAGCCTCCGGAAAATATCGACATCAATTTAAGCAACCCATGTGGCATGGCACTTTTTCTTGGCGAGGACATCGCTATCCATGCACGGGTCAGTATCATTAGAAGTGATGATAATAACTGGGGATTAAAATGGCTACAGATTGACGTAAACAGTCTGCAGCATCTACGACACTTGATCGAATTAAATGTCAGCAATCCCGCCATGTTAATGCGTGAGCTCTCTGAACTCGGATAATCTACTTCTTCACCCTGTGTAATACACCCTATATTAATCGCTAACGTGCGCGGATTCGGCGTCGCGTGTCACGCATTCGTATTAATATTTTGCGTTTAAGGTTTTTTTGTTTACACTGTGCCAACGAAAATCAAAACACATTAATATCTAACTACCGTAGCGAAAGAATATGACAACCAAACTTGTTATCTCAGCACTTGGTGAAGACCGCCCAGGTATTGTCGATGAACTAACCAACATAATTTACAACAATAACCTTAACGTTGAAGACAGTCGCATGACCGTACTTGGCGGTGAATTCGCCATCTTATTACTGGTTAGTGGCGACGCAGCCGCCATCGAAAAACTAAACTCACAAGTAGACGACATCGAACAGACACTAAAAATGCGCCTGTTATTAAAAGCAACGTCTGACGCTATCGACAAAGATCACACCATTCCCTACTCTGTTGAAGTTGCAGCACTCGACCACCCCGGTATCGTCCATAACCTGTCCGGATTTTTCTCGAGCCGTAACATCAATATCATTGATCTTCAAACCGATCGGTATGCAGCACCTCATACCGGTTCGCCCATGTTTGCTTTACATATGACCATCGGACTTACAGCACAAACCAACATCGCACAACTACACGACGCCTTTATGGACTTCTGTGACGAGCTTAATCTCGATGCTGAATTAACAAGTCTATAATCGACTGGCGCTTATATAAATTATGCTAACCATTGGTAAAAAAATTAAAAATTTTTCTTGTCCGGCT
>NVSH01000015.1 GCA_002401185.1 Gammaproteobacteria bacterium
GCAAATCACGTTTGACGATCTCTCGCATACGGTCTTCGATAACTTTCAGGTCATCATCGGTAAATGGTTTGTCGCGGGCAAAATCGTAATAAAAACCATTTTCGATAGCTGGGCCGATGGTTACTTGCGTACCAGGAAATAATTCCTGTACTGCCTGCGCCATAATATGTGCAGCATCATGGCGCATCAACTCAAGCGCCTCTTCATTTTTCGAGGTTATGATGGCCAGCTCTGCATCGCCAGTAATGAGAAAAGACGCGTCGACCAGATCGCCGTTTACACGACCGGCTAACGTAGCTTTCGCCAATCCTGGACCTATGTCAGCGGCAACATCCATTACCGTTAGCGGCGCATCAAAGGAACGCTGAGTACCATCAGGCAAAGTAATTACGGGGGTATTTTGTGGCATATTCTCTCCAGTGGCGATCACTACGCAAGACCGCTTGTTTTTTTATATACACATCATATGATGCAAATGAATTTGGTAGGCACGAGTGGATTCGAACCACCGACCTCTTCCATGTCAAGGAAGCGCTCTAACCAACTGAGCTACGCGCCTAAAGAGGCGGAATCATACGTGGAAGCCATTTTTATTGCAAGGCTTTGCCACAGCAAAATCACTGACCCAACGATTTGGTTTATACGTTATATTGAAATACCATTTTCCGTCATGAAATACGCTGTAGATGCTATAAATAATAAGAAGTATTATTCGTTTGTGTAATAACACGCCACGTTCATGAAAAAAAACTCTAGCCCACAAAATTTAGCGACACATTTAAGCCTATGGATTGTTTCGATAGGCGCAATTATTTTTATTACTGTGCTTAGCAGCAACTATTTCTTATCACGATTATTGCTCGAAACGTATGTCAGTGACATTGCTAAAACCACAGCATCGTCAACGGTACGAAGTATTGAAACCATCTTTAACTCCGTCGCCGTTAATGCAGACTCACTGGCCGCAGTCATTTCTACGACCGACCTCAGCGAAAAACAGATCCATCAAAATATAAATGCATTTTTAAAAACAAATACCTCTGTTTTTGGCATGACAGTAGCACTAGAACCTCACACGCTTATACAAACACTGGGAGACTTCTCACCCTATTATTATAAAAAAGGAAATGAAATTGCCTATTCAGATCTTGCCGACAAAAGCTATCAATATAAAACCTGGCCATGGTATAGCGATGCTAAAAAGTTAAATCAATCATTATGGGGTGACCCTTATCTCGATGAGGGCGGCGGCAACGAATTAATGACGACCTACTCCACCCCGATCTATCGACACAATAGCGATACCTTCGCTGGCATAGCTACTGCAGACATCCAACTGAGCTGGCTCAACGAGATCATTAGTAACATACGCATAGGTAAATCTGGATTCGGCTTTATCATTGCAAAAAATGATGTTGTTATCGCTCACCCTGACAAGTCTTTTAATTTACACAAATTAGACGAGAAAAAACTTGGTCAAGAACGTTGGGGGAAATATCTGCAAATAAAAAACATCAGGTCAAATATTTACCTGAACACACGATGCCTCCACCTCGAAGGCAATTGTTGGGTCGCTATCGAGACCTTAGGTAACACCGGCTGGAAAGTGGTTATTGTTATACCCGAGCAAGAGTTGATATCTGAAATTAACGCGCTAACCATAAAAATTTCATTGATCGCTCTTGCTGGTTTAATTGTTTTATTTATCGTCGTTACTTTTATAACACGTCGTTTAACATCACCATTAGCCAAGCTCGCGAACGCGACAAAAGATATAGGCGCCGGACATCTCGATACCGAATTACCTGATGCCACGCGCAATGATGAAATCGGAACGCTGACTAAAGACTTCAGTGCGATGCGCACATCACTAAAAACATACATCGCTAAAATACAGGAGACCACGGCAATACAACAAAAACTCGAAAGTGAGATTGAGATAGCGAAAGACATACAGATGTCCATGATCCCTGGCTCGGGCAATGCTTCAATCGAAAACGCTAATTTTCAACTGTTTGCACGACTCAAACCCGCACGGTCTGTCGGTGGCGACTTGTATTATTATCAGCACTCAGAGGACCAACTGCATTTCATCCTGGGCGATGTTTCAGATAAAGGTGTGCCAGCAGCTTTGTTTATGGCAAAAACTGTCACGCTGTATACGCGCGCGCTAAGAGACAAGCTTTCTCCTGGGCAGACACTAACGATGATGAATGACGTTCTGTCAGACAACAATGACGCGTGTATGTTTGTTACTGCGCTTTGCGGCGATATCAATCTAAAGACTGGCAAAATTATTATGGCCAACGCTGGACACATGAACCCCATCATCCAGAACACCGACGGCGTCCATGAGTTTTCTATTGGTGGTGCAACAGCACTTGGTTTAATAGGTGATGTTGATTATCCAGATATCGATTTTCAGTTAAACGATAAAACATCAATATATATGTACACTGATGGCATATCAGAAGCGCACGACATCAACAGTAACCAGTATACCGATGAAAGGCTTATCGAGCTTATTACTAAAAATGATTCAAGTGATATCAAAAGTATCGGCAACAAAATAATTAACAGTGTTGATGATTTCGCCGCCGACACAGAACAGTTCGACGACATAACGTTACTCATTATTCGATATGATCAGCCAGCATCCTAACCTGAAAACACTTTCGGTACGCAATAAAACGGCTGACAGTAAAAAACTATCCGCGTTTCTTACCCAATACCTCACCTCAAATAATTTACCTGAGGGCATCCATGACGACCTACGTTTAGCTGCCGAAGAAACGTTTATTAATATTGCTAATTATGCTTTCCACATAAAAGGTGTTTACCCTGTGGATATCGAGGCTCGTATAACAGTAGACACTATTAGCATCACCTTTATCGATAGCGGTATCGCATTTAACCCATTACTGGATTGCGATAAATACATCGAAGATAATGAACACTGCGAAGGAGGAATGGGGATACATATTATCAAGTCACTCAGCGATAAACAACAATACAAAAGAATAAACCAGCGCAATGTATTTACCATAACAAAACACTATACTATTCAACATCAATAAGAAAAACTAAAAAATGGAGACGAAGATGTCATTAGAAATAACCGTTACCCCTGAAGCAATCGATGGCAAACGCATCTCGATTAAAGGCAGCCTTGATAGCAACACAGCTCCTGAGCTTCAGAGGCAAATCGATGCGGAAATTACAGATACGACCCGTACGACGATTATGGATTTTAAAGAACTCAACTTCCTCAGCAGTGCCGGCTTACGAGTTATCTTCAAAACAAAAAAAGTAATGGACAAGAATGGCGGTAAATTTTTGTTAGTTAATCTACAACCTCAGATTAAAAAAGTATTTGAAATAATTAAAGCCCTGGATGGTATGAATGTTTTTAAAGACCAGGACGAGATGGACGATTACCTGACGGATATGCAAAACAAAGTGATAGACGAGGGTTGATTAATACTTTTTTAGCAGCCTCTAACCTGGTGGCCAAGTCATATTTCGACCCGCTAACAGGTGCATATGAATGTGAAAGACGGTTTGACCCGCTCTGGCATTACAGTTAACCACCAACCGATAGCCATCGTCACTCACACCTTCCTGCGCAGCAATGGACTTTGCGGCACTACACAACTTTCCCATGATGGCTTCATCATTTTCTGCGAGATCATTAATCGTCGATATGTGTTTTTTCGGAATAATTAAAATATGTGTAGGCGCCTGCGGATTAACATCACGAAATGCCAGTAAATCATCATTTTCAAAAACAGTATCGGCCGGTATCTCACCATCACAAATTTTACAAAACAGGCAATCAGTCATCATCACACCTCATTTAAATCACATGTAAACAAATAACCATGCCATTAGAGTCAACACGAAGAATCAAATCGCTGTCGACCGCTAAAAGCATGCGCCAGTGTTCCTGCATCAATATACTCTAGCTCACCACCCAAAGGCACACCATGCGCGATACGCGTGGTTAAAATCTGATACCTGGCCGCCATGGTCGATATATAATGCGCCGTTGCCTCGCCTTCTACTGTTGGGTTTGTTGCCAGAATCAATTCTTCAATGTCACCGTTTGCAAGCCTGGCATCAAGTAGCTCCATGCCTAACTCGGCAGGGCCAATACCATCGAGTGGTGACAGGTGTCCCATCAGGACAAAATACTTGCCACGAAATTCAGCCGTATGTTCAATCGCAAAAATATCTGCTGGGGTCTCTATAACGCATAATGTATTGCTGTCTCGAGAACGGCTTTCACATATCTCACATAACGTCGTTTCACTTAAGGTTCTGCACATTGAACAATGACCAATCTTTTCCACAGCTTCTGTTAACGCAAAAGAAAGGTTTTTCGCACCTGTCCTATCACGTTCAAGCAGATAAAAAGCCATGCGCTGAGCTGATTTCGGACCTACACCAGGCAGGCACTTGAGTGCATCTATTAATTGCTGCAATAAGGGCGACATACAAAAATACTACGTTAAAAAGGTAGCTTCATACCACCAGGAAGGTTAAGCCCTGCCGTTAGACCAGACATTTTTTCAGAAGATTCCTGTTCGATTTTTCTAACGGCATCATTWACTGCYGCCGCKARWARATCTTCMAKCAKCTCTTTGTCATCCTGCATCAAACTTACATCGATATTAACTCGACGCAATTCATGACGTCCGTTCATTAATACTTTCACCATGCCACCACCGGCCTGCCCTTCAACTTCCATGTTAGCGATTTCCTGTTGCGCTTTCTGCATATCTTCCTGCATCTTCTGCGCCTTTTTCATCATACTACCCATTGCACCTTTCATAACAACCCCTTAAATTTTATATGTGATCTTAAAACCCACTCTTGTATCAAGTAACCGGCTTAACTGAACCCGGTACGATTTCTGCATTAAAGTTTTCTTTTAATGCCTGTGCAAAACTATCTTCATTGATGGATTCAACAGCTTGCTGTTGGCGTTGGTCTGTTTCACGCTGCACGATTTGTGCAGGCGATTCAATTTTATTGTCAATGGTACGCTGGTCGCCCACTTTAACTTCCAGCTGTGCATCAATATTAAAGTACTCGCCCAATGCTTGCTGCAAACGTTGCTTTGCCTTTGGGTTAATCAAATTGCGATGCCCACTGCCGATATGCAAAACTATCTTACAACCGTCACGTTGTTTCATCGTGCAATTAATAGCAAGCTGCTTAACCAGCCCGCCCAGACCAAGTGCATTGACCACAACTCGCCAATCATTACTCTGCTCGTCTGGTGGCACCACCTCAGGTTTGGTTTCAGCTACCACAGCTACATCCACTGTGACAGGACTTGACGTAGTAGAACCCTGAGGCAACGACGGTGCGGTTGCTTGCGACGGAGCCGAAACCGAGGAACACGGTTCAGCGGCCTTACCTGTCGAGATATTGGCTACACCGCTTACTGGCCTGAAAGCCAACATTCGCAACAATATCATTTCAAAACCATTTTTAGCATCAGGCGCCAGAGGCAAATCGCGACGACCGATCAATGCTATCTGATAAAACAGCTGCAAATCTTCTGCCGAAACTTCTTCACATAAACGTAGAAGAACCTCACGTGCACTAACAAATTCATCCAGGGCTTCTGGTACTATTTTAGCCATACTCATATGATGCAACAGGCTTATTAATTCAGCCAACACCATTTCGAAATCGGGCGAAAACTCTGCTAACGCAGTTATTTTTTTCATCGTTAACAACGCATCACCCTGCAAAAGGGCTTGCAGCAAACTGATAACTTTATCCCGTGACACACTGCCTAACATGTCACGCACATCCTGTTCTTCAATTTTACCGCCACCAAAAGCAAGCGCTTGATCTAATAGACTCAAGGCATCTCGCATGCTGCCATCTGCCGCTTCAGCAATTAACTGTAATGCAATTACATTGAACACAACTTTTTCAGTTGTCAGTATGTGTTGCAGATGACTGACAATCAAACTCACCGGCAAACGCTTAAGATTAAACTGCAAACAGCGCGAAAGAACCGTCACCGGTAACTTTTGCGGATCTGTCGTGGCCAATAAAAATTTTACATGTGGCGGAGGTTCTTCCAGTGTTTTCAATAAGGCATTAAAGCTACTCTTGGAAAACATATGAACTTCGTCAATGAGATACACTTTGTAACGTCCACGTGTCGGTGCATATTGAACATTTTCCAGTAATTCACGGGTATCGTCGACGCCCGTACGCGATGCTGCGTCAACCTCAATCAAGTCAACATAACGACCTTCGGCAATTTCGGTGCAGGTTGAGCATTTGCCACAGGGTGTAGAGGTAATGCCGGTTTCACAGTTTAATGACTTTGAAAATATACGTGCGATGGTGGTTTTACCTACACCACGCGTGCCTSTGAATAAATAGGCATGATGTAGGCGGTCATCATTTAATGCATTGACCAGTGCACGCTGTACGTGTTCCTGACCAACCAGTTCCTGAAAATTTTGTGGGCGCCACTTACGCGCCAGAACCTGGTAGCTCATAGCAAAAATCTCGTGTTGGATAATTCACGCAAAACGATCACACCGGAGGCTCACGTTAGAATAGTTCACAGGATAAAACATCTATCAGAGTCTATCGAAGAAAGCAGCAAGATTACAGACAAAGTAACACTGAAATWGAAAWTAAGGTGGYRACCCGCCCCAGCCACACCTCGGCACCCGAGGTCACTGTTACCGTTGCTTCCTTCCGGACCTGGCGGAGTTCACAGTTTATCGTCGCGAGGGAACCAGAACAGGTCACCATAAGCCGCGCATTATACCTATTTCAGCCGAGAATATTTATACTAATTTTCCTGAAGTCGGTATAATCCGCAATAAATTTTAAAGCACAACATAATAGCCTGTTGTTACTGTTATTAAATTCAACCCGCTCTTTTAACAAAAACACTCACACAGCCATGAAATCAACTCTTCGAATAGCAACACGAAAAAGCCCCCTGGCATTATGGCAAGCTGAACACGTAAAACAACAACTCATGCAGGCGCATGAAGGGCTGGATGTCAAACTGGTCACTTTCACCACGAAAGGCGACAAAATACTCGATACCCCACTAGCCAAGATAGGCGGCAAGGGACTTTTCGTCAAAGAACTAGAGACAGCATTACTCGAAGATAAAGCGGATATCGCTGCGCATTCCATTAAAGACATACCCATGGAATTTCCTGAAGGTCTCTTTCTCGCCACCATCCTGGAGCGCGAAGAATCCTGCGATGCTTTTGTTTCAAACACTTTTGATTCAGTACAAAAATTAGCCCAAGGAGCCACAGTAGGCACCTGTAGCTTACGTAGAAAATCTCAGTTACTTAGTAAACGACCTGACTTAATCATCAAAGATCTTCGAGGTAATGTTAATTCACGATTGGAAAAACTGGACAATGGCGACTACGACGCCATCATCCTGGCCTGCGCAGGTTTAGTCAGACTCGACATGGCTAATCGAATCAAACAACGAATTTCCTCATCCTGGATACTACCAGCCGTCGGCCAAGGCGCTGTTGGCCTGGAAGCTCGCGTCGGCGACGAAGAGACACTCGAATTACTCTCCGTATTAAACCACCAGGATACTGCAGATCGCATTACTGCTGAGCGCGCCATGAACAAACGTCTACAAGGTGGTTGCCAGGTACCCATCGCAGGTTACGCGATGCTTGATGGTGATACCCTGCATTTACAGGGACTGGTCGGCGAACCCGATGGTAGCCAAATAATTCTGGGCGACATCAGTGGGCAACGATGCAACGCTGAACAGCTCGGTGAAACACTGGCAGACGAACTGCTAGCAGATGGCGCTAAAGAAATATTGGAAAAATTGTTTATCACTACGTAAACTAAAATACGAGTAAAAATTATAGAGAGGTGGCCGAGCGGCTGAAGGCGCACGCCTGGAAAGCGTGTAAACCGAAAGGTTTCGTGGGTTCGAATCCCATCCTCTCTGCCAAATAAAAAAATCAATTCACACTAACGCTACTAGACGCGTGCAAAAACCAAGCTGACCTAACCTAAATGAGTCGCCGTTTCCTACGCAGAACATTTGTAGTAAAGTCATCGTTATATATTAACCATCGTATCACTAATTTTCTGCGCACAAAACAATAGCCGCTATCGAAAAGTTTGTCAAAGCAAGACCGACGCCAAAAAATCATAAAAGGATAGTAAGATTAAGTTCAAAACCCTCTATCTCATTGAAGACTAAATTATTTAGCAAAGGTAAATAATCGAATCAGTAACAGCATAATACCGAAGTCATTAAAYTCGCAATAAAAACAAGGAGGCATTATGACYATAATGCAAAAAACGTATTGGCTTATCGCAAGTTTGGGTAATATAAGCACYGTTTATTTATACAGCCAAACGACAAGCGTCATAAGTATCCTGTTACTAATTTTCACTGGCGCTTACACCGTCATTGGCTTTTACGATCTCTATTTCTGTCGCCATAACTTGAACCGTCTATATCCTGTCGTCGCCTATATACGTTATTTTCTTGAATCGTATCGGGTTGAAATTCAACAGTACTTTATTGCCAACGATACTGAAGAGAGACCTTTTAATCGAGAAGAAAGATCACTTGTTTATCAACGAGCTAAAAATGTTCGTGACACTATCGCTTTTGGTACGCAGCGAAATCTTTTAGAAGGGAACTACCTCAGTCTCTGGCATTCTTTACAACCTCAAACAATAAAAGATGRWGAYAAACGYGTAACCATCGGCGGGCMAGATTGCAGCCAGCCTTATAGTGCGTCTTACTTAAATATTTCTGCGATGAGTTTTGGTTCATTAAGCTCAAATGCAATTGAAGCACTTAATTTGGGAGCAAAGAAAGCCGGTTGTTACCATAACACCGGTGAAGGTGGCGCCAGCCCTTATCACCTTAAACACGAGGGTGATATCGTATGGCAAATAGGCTCAGGGCTTTTTGGATGTCGTGATAACGAGGGACATTTTAAAGCCGAAAGTTTTACCATAACCGCCAACCTGCCACAGGTAAAAATGATTGAAATAAAACTTAGTCAGGGCGCGAAACCTGGCCATGGTGGGGTATTACCAAAAGCAAAAATCACCAAAGAAATTGCCAGCATCCGTCATATTCCTATGGATAAAGACTGCGTGTCACCAGCGGTAAATCCAGAATGCACGACACCAAAGGCATTATTATCCTTTGTAAAACGATTGCGAGAACTTAGTCATGGCAAACCGATTGGCTTTAAACTTTGCMTMGGCAATCCAGCCGAGTTTCTAAGYTTGTGTAAAGCCATGCTGGCAACAGGWATTACCCCTGATTTTATTACCGTCGATGGTGCAGAAGGCGGCACRGGTGCGGCACCCGTCGAATTCAGTAATCGTCTGGGCATGATTTGTTTAGAGGGCGTTAATTTTGTCCATAATGCACTGGTTGGTGTTGGTTTAAGAGACAAAATAAAAATTATTGCCTCAGGAAAAACAGCTTCCAGTTTTGACGTAATCGCTAAAATAGCCGTTGGTGCTGATATCGTAAATGCTGCTCGTACGATGATGATGGCGATTGGTTGCATACAGACCAAACACTGCAATACTAACCACTGCCCCACCGGCATTGCCACACAGGACCCTGCGCGAGCTAAAGCAGTTAACGTATCGCAAAAAAGTGAGCGCGTTAAAAACTTCCACCATAATACCTTAGAAAGTTTTTTTGAACTAGTTGGCAGCATGGGTCTTGATAGCCCGACAAAACTAAAACCACAGATGCTCAAACGACGCTCGCCCTATGGTGCACAGATGTCGACAGGAAGTTTAATTGCGCCATTAAAAGCCAATGCGTTAATCGATAATCAGGTGCTTGAAGGGTCATGGCAGCAATGGTGGGAAAGCAGCAGTGCGGAACAATTTTATGTTCATGACACTTATATTTTGTCACCACCAGAATTTAGACAGACGGTTAATGCAGAGTAAAGTATAAACGCCTCTTTTATCACTCATTATTCTAAAGAGTCATAAAGATGTGCCATTCTCTCTAATTACCAAACAATAAACTTCAATTTTTTATAAAATAACACCCTCAGAATTAAGAGCTTATCTTCTTAAAAACATAAATGAACTCACCTAATACCACCTCCCTGCTAAACGAAGATATAAAATACGTTTGGCACCCTTACAGTTCTCTCCATTCTGATAATCCTATATTTGCCGTTAAATCTGCCAACGGTGTTTATCTAACACTTGAGGATGGTCGCCAATTAATCGACGGCATGTCATCATGGTGGTGCGCTATACATGGTTATAATGTGCCCACGTTAAACGATGCAATCAAACGCCAGCTTGATAACATGGCGCACGTCATGTTCGGCGGCCTCACCCATTCACCGGCTGTAAAACTCTGTAAGAAACTTGTCGAACTGACGCCTGAAAAACTGGATACGGTTTTTCTCAGCGATTCTGGTTCAGTCGCTGTCGAAGTCGCAATGAAAATGGCTGTGCAGTACTGGCAAGCCCGGCAGCTTCCCGGTAAACAAAAATTTATCAGTTTACAAAATGGCTACCATGGTGACACCATCGGCGCGATGTCAGTGTGCGACCCAATTACTGGCATGCACAGTCTTTTCGAAGACATTCTGGCAAAAAATTATTTTATTCCATCACCCACGTGTCACTTCGAAGAGTTGTGTCATAGTGAACATCTCAAGCCATTAAAAACCATTCTGAAGCAACACCATCATTCTATCGCAGCTATGATTATTGAACCTGTTGTCCAGGGCGCTGGCGGCATGAAGTTTTATTCTGCCGATTATATAAAACAAGCCAAAGTACTGTGTGAACAATATGATGTATTACTGATAGCCGACGAAATCGCTACCGGTTTTGGCAGGACAGGTAAGATGTTCGCCTGTGAGTACGCTAACATCTCACCCGATATCATGTGTGTTGGTAAATCACTGACCGGTGGTTACATGAGCCTGGCCGCAACGCTTTTCAGTAAAGAAATCAGTAATACCATCAGCAAACATCCGCCCCATATCTTTATGCATGGTCCAACATTCATGGGAAATCCATTAGCCTGTAGCGTTGCACTTGAAAGCATCCGCCTACTCGAAGCATCAGCTTGGAAGCAGAACATTAAAAAAATCGAACAGCTGTTAATCGACGGACTTAAAGACTGTCAATCACTTGATGCGGTTAAAGACGTTCGGGTACTAGGTGCAATCGGTGTCGTCGAATTAAAACAACCTGTAAATATGGCACATATCCAACAGGCATTTGTCGACGCTGGCGTTTGGATCCGACCTTTTGGCAAACTCATTTATCTTATGCCTCCGTTTATCATTAAGAAAGACGAATTAAACCGATTGTGTGAGGCGATTCACCATGTTCTAAGTAATAATATGCAACAATAAATAGCGATAATGTGTATTATATTAATGCTTGTTTTAGTTAACCCGCTTTAGTTAGCCCACTGCATTAGGACTACCATCATCGACGTTAACAAATCTTATTTTCGACAAATCTCTTTCGCGCTGTCACTCGTTATTGCGTGTATTATATTTATCTTCAATTACCTGCCAAAGTTTAGCAACAGCACTATCCTTGAAAACATTAAAAGCACAGGCCAGCTAATCGTCGTTACCCGCAACAGTCCTACGACTTATTTCGAAGATACGGACGGTCCCGCTGGCCTCGAATATGAAATGGTGAAAATGTTCGCCGATGAACTCGGTGTCGAGCTTACCCTGCTAGTACCTGACTCACTAAACGACCTACTCACTGATATATCCAATAWCACCATCCATATCGCAGCTGCCGGTTTAACTATAACCAAAGAACGAGAAAAAATATTTCGCTTTGGTCCAACATATCAAAAAATAACCGAACAACTCATTTATAACATAGCGAACAAAAGACCACGAAGTTTATCAAAGATAGACGGCTCGCTGGAAGTCGTTTCTAACTCAAGTCATGAAGAACGATTAATCAATTTAAAGCAGGAAACGAATAGTCTAAGCTGGAAATCACATCACGAACTTGAAAGTGAGGACCTCTTACAGATGGTATCTGATGACATTATCGAATACACCATTGCCGACTCCAATGAGTTTTCGTTAAATCAACGATTTTTAATCAATCTACGTGCTGCTTTTGATATCAGTGAGCCACAATCTCTTGCCTGGGCATTACCAAAAACAGAAGATACCAGCTTGTTTTTAGCGGTTGAAAAATTCTTCGATAAAATAAAAAGTAACGGCGAACTGACACGACTGATCGAGCGTAACTATGGTCATCTTGAAAATTTTAATTATGTCGGCACAAAAATTTACATGCGACATATCGAACAACGACTACCTCTTTACCGCGAATATTTTGAAAAGGCCGCTGCTGACGAGTCTGTAGACTGGCGACTAATTGCAGCAATGGGTTATCAAGAGTCACATTGGAACCCAGATGCGGTATCCCCAACAGGCGTTCGCGGGATTATGATGTTGACGTTGAAAACCGCTAAAGAATTAAATATAAAAAATCGCCTTGACCCTGAAAGCAGCATTATAGGTGGCACCAGATACTACAGAAAAACACATGATCGTATCAATCAAAAGGTCACTGATCCTGACCGCATATGGATGGCGATGGCAGCGTACAATGTTGGTTATGCTCACCTGCAAGATGCTAGAAAAATCACCCGAAAATTAGGCAAAAACCCCAACCTGTGGGTCGACGTAAAACAGGCGTTACCTTTATTAGCCAAGAAAAAATGGTACAAAGAAACACGATATGGATATGCCCGTGGCTGGGAGCCAGTACAGTATGTAGAAAACATTAGAAGTTATTACGATATTTTAAAATGGGTGGAAGGAAAAAACACCGTCTCGACACCCCGGCCAAAAGAATTCCTGAAAATACCAAACAGCMTTTGAAGTCATAATTAGACATAGGTACATGAACACTAATTAACTTACTTGCCTGTAAAACAGACCCGCCGCATGTTCTACACGCTCAAGACCTAGACCGGCCGAAATTATCTGACCGCCTGCGGTTAAAAATATACCACCAGAATTTAACAGCTGGGCTATTTGCTGAAGAATACTGGTCTTTACGCCATTTGAAAAATACACGAGTTCGTCAGGGCAAATAATTAAATCCATTGGATCTAATGGCTGTAAGTCGTCCGTAATATCGTACCGATAAAAATTTATTCGTTGGCGAATTTTATCTCTAACCTGCCCATTATCAGCTTTTTTATCTAACGTTACATATAACTTTGTATTTTCATCACTCAATGTCGACAACTGTAACATTGAATATTTCGCTTCATCCGCCCACGCAATGTTTTCTTGCAGAATATCCGTTGCAAATATATGATGATTTTTGGCTCCCCCACTTCTATGTTCAAAAGTAGTCATCTCCATGGCGATAGAATAAGCAAGTTGCCCTTGTCCACAACCGACAACCCAAATTCTTGCATTGTGTGGTAACTGTGAAAACACATAATTACGCAATATCTTTTTTATATCGCTACTCAACATCCAGGTAGGTTCACGATGTGAAATCACATCCAGAACTGTTGTACGTACGTCAGCATCGCCCTCTTGTAATTTTTGCGCGAGTGATGCTAATGACTTTAATTTATAACGCAATAATAACGGATCGATTCTTTCTAACAAGTTACTACGCTGCCCGTCAGGAACAACGACACCAAGAACATCTTGCAATGCAACGAGCAGTGACTCGTAATCGTCAATCGTATGTAAGGTAGCAGATGACATATTTAGACTCTCAGGGGGAATAACAAAATTTCATACTCAATCATAGAAGGTAATCGGCGAACTGCAATAATCAACGATATTTATAGTTACTATTTAATTGTTGTCGTTTTACATGTAGCAGACCCTGCCCCTTCACTAAAATATACATGAGTGAACTACTACACTACCGGCCTGAACAACTCCCGACTTTTCAATTTTTTATGGCCAAGATGATGGTTTATTATAAATCGCATCAGCCGTTTTAACTCAGCTAAAAATTGCGGATTCTCTGCTATGACTTGAAATCGCTCATCTGACAGTGCCAGCAGACATGAACCTGACAGTTGTGGGACACCGGCGCCAGCAGACTCACTGTTTCTAACAGGTCCATGCTCGAGATAATAACTGTACACCTCGTTCGCTACAATTGCCTCACCGGTATCAGCCTCAGCATGAAAATTGAGTCCGAACCCTAATAGCTCGAGCAATTTTATTTCAAACTGTCGCAACGTAATTTCGATATCCAGATTATTTTCCAGGGCATACAGACAATGGTGATATCGTTCAAAAACAGCCTCGTGCACATCATCTTTATGCAACAAATACATTAATAACTCATTGATATACATGGCGGATAATAACGATTTATTTTTGAGCACAGGGGCTTTGATATCTGCCCGTTCGATACTTTTCACATAAGGCAAACTTCCTCTACCCTGCCAACTGATAACCAGTGGCGTAAACAGTAAAAAATTACCTGCTATTTTTGAATGAGCACCCCGACAACCTCGCGCCATGAGTGACACGCGACCAAAATCTTTTGTTAAAACTTCCAGGATACTACTGGTTTCTCTATAAGCTCGTTTATGCAGGATATAAGCAACCTGTGTATTGACGACTTTCACTGTCGAAATTTATTCGCTGTAACCTAATCCACGAAGTGCACGTTCATCATTCGACCAGCCTTCACGTACTTTCACCCATAGATTTAAATAAACTTTTGATTCAATCATCTTAGCTATATCTTCGCGAGATTTTGTACCAATACTTTTTATTCTGGCACCTTTCTTACCTATTATTATGGCCTTCTGACCCTTACTTTCCACAAATATAGTGGCATGTATGCGAACGATATTCTCATCTTCATCATACTTATCGATATTAACCGTGGAGGTATAAGGTAACTCCTGACCTAATTCCCGAATCAACTTTTCTCGTATAATTTCAGAAGCAAGGAAACGCATACTTCTGTCTGTGACCTGATCCCCTGGGTAAAAATGAACATTCTCCGGAAGCAGAGCAGCGACCTTGTCTTCGAGTATTTCGATATTGATACCATTAAGTGCCGAAACAGGAATGATTTCAGTAAAGTCTAATTTAACGGATAAATCCTGGATCAACGGTAATAGCTGCTTCTTATTGTCCAAAATATCCATCTTGTTAACTATCAACAACACAGGACATTTAACCGAATGTAACTTTTCAATGATTGCCTGATCTTCCTCAGTCCACTTTTTTGCCTGTACAACGAACAGAATAATATCGACATCATTCAACAAAGAAGTTGCCGCACGATTCATGTATTTGTTTATTGCTGTACCTCGACGTTGATGTATGCCCGGTGTATCAACATAAATCGTTTGTATGTCTTCTACCGTTTTAACGCCGAGTATCTGATGACGAGTTGTTTGCGGTTTACGTGATGTAATGCTGAGTTTCATGCCTAAGATATGATTAAGCAATGTAGACTTACCAACATTCGGCCGGCCAATAATCGCCACGTAGCCACAACGTTGTTTATCTGTCGTTCCAGAATGATCAATCATTTTTAATTTGGCCATAAAAAACATCCACCTGTGCTATCGCTTCTTGCGCAGCCATTTGCTCAGCTTTTCGACGGCTCTTACCCTTACCTTTTACTTCTATATTCATTTTATTAATTGTACATCTAACATGAAAAACTTGCGCATGTGCCTGACCACTCACATTAACGACCTGATAGTCTGGCAATGCAAAACGACGCGACTGTAAAAGTTCCTGCAAACACGTTTTAGGATCTTTCAAACTTTGAAGATCTGTTGGTGCTGCCAATCTTTGTGAATACAGGCGTACAATCAAATCACGTGCCGAGGTAAAACCGCTATCACAATAGACAGAGCCGATAATACTTTCCACAGCATCGGCCAATATGGATGGCCGGCGAAAACCACCACTTTTAAGTTCACCCGAACCCAATTTGATAACATCGCCCAGATTTAACTTTATGGCTATTTCAGCTAGCGATTCTTTATCAACAAGATTAGCACGGAGACGGCTCAAGTCACCTTCCTGCACATTGGGATGCCTTTTAAAAAGCTCGTGGGCGATAACAAAATTTAAAATGCTATCACCTAGAAACTCCAGGCGTTCATTGTTGATAGACGCGTAACTTCGATGCGTCAGCGCTTCATCAAGCAATGTGGCATCTACAAAAGAATATTCTAATTTTTTTAATAAAATATCAATGGCATTAGACTGTGCCATATTATTCAACTCAATATTTATATTTATAGGATTTACGGAAACTACTAACGAGTTTTCACCCTGGCTTCATGTTTAAAACTAACAATATATTCAAGATTACCAAAAAGTTTGCCACGTGGTTCATATTCGATAACAACGATGTTTTCACCATGACCTTTTTTAACTGTAATATGGTCGGGTTTAATCGTATAAATACTATTTATACTTAAACGCTTTGCTACAAGTACTTTTAAACCTTTAGTCGTTGTTTCTCTCGCCTTTATATCATCAGGCAAAGTTTCCATAATTTTTTTAACACTGGAATCTGTTATATAAACAGGGATGATATTCATCGCAATGACGCCCTGAAACAATAAAAAAACAATAACCACTAGCCAGCTAATTAATGTTAATCCACTTTGCTGCTTTATCGAATTAGACGTCATCTGCTTCATTGCTTGAATACCTCGTGTTGGTTACAACGCGTTACCTATTATTTAATTACACTACCTAATCGATCAAAGTGCCATTCATCACTAAAGTGCATCCAGATCATAAAGGCTTTTCCTAATAAATTTTCTTCTGGCACAGGCCCCCAGACACGGCTATCGTTGCTATTATCCCGATTATCGCCCATCACAAAAAACATGCCTTCAGGTACGATATATTCTCCCTGAAGATTATTAGGTCGTGCTGGCAACAATAACATGGCATGCTCAGCCCCCGGTAATTTTTCTACGTATTCATTAGCAGAAGTTTGCCCTGGACCCCTGTATGCGTCAACAAATTCTCGTTCAACTGGCGTTCCATTAACGTATAAAACTTTGTTGTAATAGGCAATGTGATCCCCAGGCAAACCGATAACACGTTTTATATAATCCAGATTAGGGTCTCGTGGATAGCGAAAGACAACAACATCCCCTCGCTCAGGCGATGAAAAACTTAGCACGGTTTTATTTATAACAGGTACTTTTATTCCATAAGCAAACTTATTAACGAGAATAAAATCACCAATATAGAGTGATGGCAACATTGAACCCGATGGAATTCTGAAAGGTTCAACAACGAACCCGCGAAGTAAAAAAACAATGAGCAATACCGGGAAAAAAGATTTTGAATATTCGACAATGACTGGCTCTTCACCTTTACGACTAACTTCAACGCCCTGATGTACTTGTGTTGACGACTGTATAATTTCATTACGTCTGGGCGCAAGAAACCATTTATCAATTAACCACACTGTTCCGGTAAAAACTACCGCAACAAATAAATAAAAAGAAAAGTCAAAAATTATCATAAATTACAACACAATATATAGTTAGCATTAAAGTTTAGGTGTTATTTACTAATTATTTACTTTTAGCACGGCGAGAAACGCTTCTTGAGGTATTTCAACCTTGCCAAACTGCTTCATACGCTTCTTCCCCTTCTTCTGTTTTTCCAGCAATTTACGCTTACGCGAAACATCACCACCGTAACACTTTGCCGTTACGTTTTTACGCAGTGCTTTTACCGTACTTCGAGCAATAACACTGCGCCCGATCGCCGCCTGAATCGCGATATCAAACATCTGGCGTGGAATGAGTTCGCGCATCTTATCAACCACATCGCGGCCACGCCGAATACTTGTAGCACGGTGCGCAATAATTGAAAGCGCATCAACACGCTCACCATTGATCAGGATATCGACCTTTACCAGGTCGGCATCCTGAAAACGATCAAACTCGTAATCGAAAGAAGCATAACCTCGGCTCACTGATTTTAAACGATCGAAAAAATCCAGCACAACTTCACTAAGAGGCATCTCATACACCAGCGAAACCTGACTGCCCATGTATTGCATATTAAGCTGTACTCCTCGCTTTTCAATACACAGCGTTATTACATTACCGACATAGTCCTGTGGTACGAGTATATTCGTTTTAATTATGGGTTCACGCAATTCTTCAATAAAATTAGCTTCAGGCAAGTCCGCAGGATTATGTATCTCGATAACGTTGCCTTTCGTGTCCAGAACTTCATAAACCACGGTCGGCGCGGTGGTAATTAAATTTAAATCATACTCACGTTCCAGGCGCTCTTGTACGATTTCCATATGTAACATACCAAGAAAACCGATACGAAACCCTAAACCTAAGGCCGATGAATTTTCTGGCTCATATTGCAAGGAAGCATCATTCAGGGTCAACTTATCGAGTGAATCTCGAAAATCATTATAATCATCTGAGCTTACCGGAAACATACCAGCGAATACGCGCGGCTGAACTTCTTTAAATCCTTCAAGAACATCCGTTGCCGGGTTATCACTCATGGTTATGGTGTCACCAACTTTTGCAGAATCTATTTCTTTGATGCTGGCAATGATGTAACCGACCTGACCTGCCGATAATGAATCACGATTTTCACGTTTCGGTGTAAACACACCTACTTTATCCACCAGGTAACTACGTTGCGTTGACATCACTTGCATTTTTTTACGTGGCTGCATCGTGCCTTGCATAACACGAACCAGAATAATGACACCGACATAGGTATCAAACCAGGAATCAATAATCAATGCTTGCAAAGGTGCAGTAACATCAGCAACGGGCGGTGGAATCTCGGCAACGAGTTGCTCCATTAATTCATGCATACCCTCACCAGTTTTCGCGCTGACTCGCAGAGCATTGCTAGCATCGATACCAATAACTTCTTCGATCTCTTCACACACACGTTCSGGRTCAGCYGCKGGCAAATCAATYTTATTTARTACMGGAATCACTTCCAGSCCTTGYTCGATAGCGGTATAACAATTKGCAACRCTTTGCGCTTCAACRCCYTGTGAYGCATCRACAATAAGCARTGCRCCYTCACAAGCCGCAAGGGAACGTGATACTTCATAGGAGAAATCCACATGACCTGGCGTATCGATAAAGTTCAACTGATACGTTTCACCATCGTCTGCCTTATAATTCAATGTAACACTTTGCGCTTTAATGGTAATACCACGCTCACGCTCGATATCCATCGTATCCAGAACTTGCGATTCCATTTCACGCTCACTTAAGCCACCGCATATTTGAATAAGACGATCAGCCAACGTAGATTTACCGTGGTCAATATGGGCGATAATGGAGAAATTTCGAATATTTTTCATCACTACTATATATTTAAACGTTACGTATAACGTACTTAAAACCTGAATTCTATTTTAGGGTAACGCTAACAGCTCGTTGAGATTAGTCAGCGTTATTTAATTTTGTTAACAACTTATCTGGATCGAGAAAGTACGCACAAAGTGTTACACCATCTACGGTTAAAACAGGCACTTTATTACCATAACGCTGTTCTAATTCGGGATCGTTATCGATAAACTGCCGATGCACAACGATGCTGTATTTTTCAACAAAAGGCCTCAGCTCATCCTCCATAACCTCACAAAGAGAACAGTCACTGCGTGCAAAAAGTATGAATTTCAACGGCGCACCTTATCAATCAAAAAAACCATCTCAAATCTTTAGGCATAAAAAGTCACTACTGCGCCCATTACGTCATCTGGCAAGGCAGACACGCCACACATAAAAAAACCGGCATAACCGGCATGTTCTAACCTCTAACTTTTTTCTTCTATAGGCTCGTGTCAATATTGTATGACCAATCCTACCTGACCGACTGCCAAGTTCAGCAGTTTACCATGATAGTGCCTACTCATGGCTGATGATTTTTCTCAAAACAATGGGCGCAAACTGACGAACACTGCTCTGACGTCTAAAGTACCATCTTGCGACGAATGAGCCAAACACCAGCCCCATTATACTTGTAGCAGCAATGGTCAGGTCACGGGTATTAGCTTCTATTTGCAATGATCCCTTCAACAAAAAGTCAGCCAGTAAAGCGAACACAATCATCGCCATAATGGGAATCACATACATCACCAGCGACCCCTTTAACAGAGCATCTTCATCAAGGCCAACAACAACTGTATCACCAATTTTTGCATTAATATTATTTGCTGCCTGAAAATGCGTGAACTTCCGACCTACCACTTTAGCTAACAACGACGTACCACAACTTTTATTGACCGCGCAACCACCACATACAGATTGCGTCTGTGCCTGTAACAGTAACTGTGTGCCTTTTATATCAATGACTTGYGCCTGTTCTTCAATCATTAGTTTGATGTACCTGCTGATAATTTAACTGTTGAACGCGCCATGGATTGTACGGTTTTTACCGGGACTTCGCCAACAACGGTAACAAAATAATCATCGACCGATAAACCATACGCATTAACCGCACCCATCGATGACACACCCTGCACATGCTTGCCTCCACTGCGGCGTTGTTCGATAAAAATTGAAACTGACGCCAGGCCATCGGARTAGACCATATGCACTAACCCGGTTGTATCTTTGTTATCCGTGGTCGAATTGCGCATCATACTCTGCGTTAACCTAAAACCTTTTGGTAAAACATTAACCACCCATTGCGTTGGCGAGTTCCGAAGATCTTTCGCACCATTCATATCCAGTAATATTTGTTGGTAATGACCAAAATGAGAAAGGTCAAATGACGGTACGGGTGACGCCTCCAGATACTGAAGCGACGTAAACATCATCTGCTGAACAACGGTTTTATCTTCAGCGACCATGTCACAGCGTAACAGCATTCCTGTTTTTATATCCACCCAATAACGATAACCGTAGCGATACTGATCTTTTGGAATGAGGTCAACAACAAGCGCCTGATAACCTGCAATACGATCATCATCGAGACGGTTAAGCGAATAGAACAAATCAAGTTGATTGATGTTGTCGGGTAATTGCAAATGCAAGGATTGATCTTCTGCACGATGTCGAATAGTTATTAATTCACGATCGGGATAAATAGAGTATATCTTGCTGTTTCTTCTAACGACTTTTTTAGACCTGCCGTTCAGTGTTGTCAGGCTCTCCCAAACGCCATTTTCATCCGCACCATGTGATACTTTTATGGTCGAAAGTTTATCCGACTTTCTTAGAATAAACACACCTTGGTAATTCTGGTTTTGATTAGCATCAGCCATGCGCTGCAACATATCGAACAAGTCACCCGCATAGCTGTTTGTGCTGATGAATAAGAAAAAAACTGCAATAACATTGTAAATTGGCATTGTTGCATCAAACCATCAATGATTTAATTTTGTGTTTTCTCAGGCTGTGTTTTCTCAGGTACGGAAGGACGGTTTGGCTCAAAGCCCACAGCCCGGACATACGGCAAACGGTCTTGTAGAGCATCCTGTGTAGCAAATTCCAGGTGTTGGTTGATATACGGGTCTAAATTAATGGCTTTATTATCATTTGGCTCTTTATCGACAGCAACACGAACCACAGGTTGCTCATTGTTGCTCGCTACAGAGTTATTAATGGCGGGTGTAACATCACCTTCAGATAAAACACTAACCATAACAACGACAACCGATGCAGCAACGGCCATACCCGCTACCGGCCTGAACCAGGACGACCAATCGAATGCAGATGCTGCTTTGTTATCCGGTATTGTCACCGCAGCTTCAGCCGCACCTATAGAAACAACGTCTATCTCATCAGCCACATTCTCACTAGCTAAGGCTTCTCGCACCGCATGACTAACATCGATAAAAGAGGCATTACTCATTTCACCACGCAGCACATCACCTACCATCTGGTAACGTTGTACTGTTTCAGCATCATCAGCTTCGGCGGATAACGAAAAGGACATGATTTCATCACGATGTAAGCCATCATCTAAAAATGCTGAAATTTTTTCTTTACGTTTGCTCATCATTCATTACTCATTATTGCTACTTACGTATGTTGTTGACGTATGTTATTGCCTATAACGAAAAACAACCATTATTGTTCACTATTTCTATTTCATCCTGAAAACACTTGCCTATCGCCACCCTAGGCATACTGACTAGAAACCTGGCGACTCTCATCGTCAAGTATTGGTTTCAGCTTACTGTCGATGGCCTCACGCGCACGAAATATACGTGACCGTACGGTACCTATCGGGCAATCCATAACCACAGCGATGTCTTCATAACTCAATCCTTCAATTTCTCGTAAAGTTATTGCTTCACGTAAATCTGAGGGAAGATCGCCCATGGCCTGATAAATGGTCGCTTCCAGTTCAGATGCCAGCGCTTCACGTTCCGGTGTGGCATATTCTTTTAACCATTCACTGGCGCCATAATCCTCCGCTTCCTGTGCATCGATACTGTTCGCCGGATTCTTTCTCGATTGCGCCACCAGGTGATTTTTCGCCGTATTAATCGCAATACGGTATAACCATGTATAAAACGCACTGTCACCACGAAAATTGGGTAACGCACGATACGCTTTTATAAACGCATCCTGTACGACATCCGGAACATCTGACTGGTTTCTTAAAAATCGCGAAACCAGTTTAGATAAGCGCAACTGGTATTTCAGTACCAGTAAATCAAAAGCTTTTTTATCACCCTGCTGCACTCGAATTACCAACGCCTGATCTATCTCACGCTCACTCATCGTATCCTCTGTTTAATGAGCGACGCATCACCCTGCAAATTGTGACTTACTGTTAGCACTATAGTTCCCATTGATGTATATGTTTTTGTCTTTTTTATTAATAAGCGGTTAAACTCGCATTATACGAATAACATTTTTTAATTTCGATAACTAACTAAAAAATAAGTACCAATTTTAGCATGGCAATCACATACCGACATGACGTTCTTATCATCGGCGGCGGCGCAGCAGGGCTTAGCCTGGCACTACGCATCGCCGACAGCCACAGTGTGGCTATTATTTCCAAAGGCTCCAGCAAAAGCGGCAGCACTTATTTTGCACAGGGCGGCATGTCTGCTGTACTTAACAATGAAGACTCCATCGAATCACACATCGCAGATACCTTAAATGTTGGCGGCAGCCTCGCCGACAAGGAAACCGTTACCTTTACCGTTGAGCGTGGCCCTGAAAACATTCGATGGTTACAGGAACTCGGCGTTCCATTCAGTAGTGAAATTTTTAAATCAGGCAAACGACAATTACACCTGACACGCGAAGGTGGGCATACGCATAGACGCGTCGTACATGCCGCCGACTCGACGGGCAAAGCCCTCAGCGAGACATTGGAGAACCATGCACGCCACCATGACAACATTACTTTTTACGAGCATCATAACGCGATCGATTTGATCACCACCGAAAAACAGGGCGAAACAGCTAACCCCAATACCTGTATCGGCGCCTACGTACTTAATAAGAAAAACGATCGTGTAGAAACATTTCAGGCACGTTTTGTCGTGCTAGCCACCGGCGGCGCCAGTAAAGTTTATCTTTATACCAGTAACCCAGATGGCTCGACAGGTGACGGTATAGCCATGGCATGGCGAGCTGGTTGCAGCATTACTAACATGGAATTTAACCAGTTTCATCCAACCTGCTTATACCATCCCGATGCGAAATCATTCCTCATCAGTGAAGCTGTGCGTGGTGAAGGCGGCAAACTATTGTTGCCTGATGGCAAACAATTTATGCACAGGTTTGATGAACGTGCAGAACTTGCACCTCGAGATATCGTAGCGCGTGCTATCGATCACGAGATGAAACGCCTTGGTGCATCCTGCCTCTATCTTGATATCAGCCATCGATCACCCGCTTTCATCGCTTCACATTTCCCCACCATTCACCAACGCTGCCTGCAGTTTGGCATCGACATAACTAAAGAACCGATTCCTATCGTTCCCGCTGCGCACTATACCTGTGGCGGCGTGAGTACCGATTTAAACGGCCGCACTGACGTTAGTCATCTGTACGCTATTGGCGAAACAGCACACACTGGTTTACATGGCTCGAATCGGATGGCAAGTAACTCCTTACTCGAATGCCTGGTCTTCGCACAAGCGACGGCTGAGCATATATCGACTCAGGTTAAGAGTCCGCATCATCATAAAGAGATTTCAAGCTGGGACGAAAGCCAGGTAACTGACTCAGATGAAGAGGTTGTGATCTCGCACAATTGGGACGAACTACGGCGGTTCATGTGGGACTATGTCGGTATCGTAAGGACCAATAAACGCCTGGAACGCGCCATGCATCGGGCGAGTCTACTACAACAGGAAATCGACGAGTATTACAGTAATTTCCGAATAAGCAGTGATTTAATCGAACTACGTAATTTAGCCCTTGTTTCCGAATTAATTATTCGTAGCGCAATGTTGCGCAAAGAGAGTCGCGGTCTGCATTATTCTCTGGACTACCCGGTTAAAGATAACGCATCGATGGCTAGAAACACCGTATTAAAGCCGCAACAACAATCCAGCACTGCAAAAATCAAAATCATTAAATAAAAAACATACGTTATGCCTAAAACCAGCTACATGATAGAACCCGATGAACTCGAAGCTCTACGCAGCAATGAAAACATTATCATTGTCGATTTGTGCAAAGCCAAACAATACCAGCAGGCACACATCCCTGATGCACATTTCATTCACTATGCAGATATAGTTAAAACCGACAAACCTGTCATGGGCTTATTACCAGACAATGAAGATTTTTCAGCTCTACTATCGGGTCTTGGCATAACAAATAAATCATTAATCGTCGCGTACGATGATGAAGGTGGTGGTTGTGCCTCAAATTCTATGGTTTCGGTTCGTACTTTAGATGGACAAAGAGGGAGATTAAATGCTACACAAGTTTTTGAGAATATCAATCCAAAAGATATTCACTTTCCTCGTTCTCGAGTACTTTGTCTCGAAAATACTGTAAATAAAGCAGGAGGAAGTTGTTATACCTTGGAAGATATTGCTTCACTTGCTCTTCTTAGTAAAAGAAGTGTACTAAAAATGCATTTGGATGGTGCAAGAATATTCAATGCACTCGAAAGAACAAAAGATAACCCAAAAGAGTATGGACAACATTTTGACACCATATCGATTTGTTTATCCAAAGGTTTGGGAGCTCCTGTGGGTTCTATTTTATTAACAAGTAATCACCTGCTTAAACAAGCCAAAAGAGTTCGTAAAGTAATGGGCGGCGGAATGCGACAAATTGGTTACCTTGCAGCGGCTGGGATTTATGCATTAGAAAATAATATTGTGAGATTGAAAGACGATCACAAAAGAGCTAGGCAATTGGGAAAAGTTGCTCGTAATTTGTCTTTTGTCGAAAAAGTACTTCCAATTGATACCAATATTGTTTTATTTTCTCTAAAAAAAGAATACGAAGTCGATAAATTTCTTGCACATTTGGCTGATTATCAAATTAAAGCCGTTTCGATGGGAGGACAG
>NVSH01000016.1 GCA_002401185.1 Gammaproteobacteria bacterium
GCAAATACGCGCGGTCATCGCAGCCTTCATAGTCGCTCTAAGCATACAGTTAGTATTTGGACGCCAGTGTGATAGAGCTTCACTGGTACGACGTTTAGCACAGGTCAGCATAATCGCCTTATTGTGTATCGGAACAATCGCGGCACTACGCCCAGATTTTTCCACCAATCTCTTAACAGGAAACGGCCGAGACAAAATTTTTACCGCCAGCTTTGAAATATTTATGCAGTCACCGCACACTGGAATGGGTGGTGGCGAACATTTTCAAAAAACATACCAACGCACCTGGAAAGATCTCAACATGCCTACCGATGGCAACAATTTAAATTTCTACAAAACTATTGGCCATGCTCACAGCGACGTATTAATGTTATTAACGCATCACGGCTGGCCAGCTTTACTACTATGGGCTGGTTTCATTATCCACTGCCTTATATTTATCTGGAAATACGGTAATCAGTACGAGCGCATGCTGTTCCTTAGCATCGCAGCCATGCACCAAATAGCCGGCCTAAGCGAGACCTATTTAGATTACAGCAATACGACATATGCCGTTATACTGTGCTACGGACTGGCTCTTCATAACCCTATTCGCAAATACCAACAGATAAAATCTAATCAAGCCAAACCATGATGAACAAAGAAAAAATCACCTTAATTACGCAACCCATACTCATAAGGGATACAACACCCCCATTCATTAACGTTTTTCTCATAGCTAAAAAAGATACATTGTAGCTCATCAAAAACAACGTCCCATATGAATAAAGAGTCAGCCATTATCTTTAGAAAACAAATACTACCTTACTCAGAAACCTTTATTGCTGCACAAGGTAAATTTCTAAAAAAATACAGCCCCTTGTTTACTGGATTAACAAACAATAACACTGGTAGAGAGATGCTAGGTGAAGCCCCGTGTTTTGTTTTAGAGGACTATACAAAAAACTTACAGGTATCAAAATTTTTAAACAGGAGAGGTATTTTAAATAAAAACTGGTTAAATGATATCAAACAACATTCACCCAAAATCATACACGCACATTTTCTAAAAGACGGTATGGATGCGCTAGCTCTAAAAGAAAAATTATCAATCCCTCTCATCACAACTCTTCACGGCCATGACATTACCAAAAAAGAAAAAAAATCAATCTTTTCAAAAAGCAGAGCGCACTTTTTTCAACAGGTTGATAAAGTAATTGCTGTATCTGACTACATATATAAACAYGCCGTCAACAACGGCTGCCCTGAGGACAAACTCGTTACACATTTCATTGGTATCGATGTCGAAAAGTTCGACAAACCACGCGACGAAACCACCTCACCTACATTATTGTTTGTCGGTAGACTAGTTGAAAAAAAGGGATGCATATATCTGCTGCGAGCGATGAAAACACTATCAACAAAATACCCGGAATTAAAACTCACTATTGTCGGCGAGGGTAATTTATACCATGAGTTACACCATTTTGTTGCGACCAACAAACTCAATGTCGAATTTGTTGGTCGCGAAACAGCTGAACAAATACGTGACAGACTCACGAAGGCCTGGGTATTTGTCGCACCAAGCATTACTGCAAACAACGGTGACGCAGAAGGTCTTGGAATGGTTTTTCTGGAAGCTCAGGCGTTAAAAGTACCCATCGTTAGCTTCCGTAGTGGTGGAATTACACAAGCTATTGAGCACGAAAAAACCGGCCTACTTTGTGACGAAAAAGATATATCTTCGCTATCTGAATACATTGCGTATTTTCTAAATAGTGAAACCGAACGCATAAAAACAGGTAGCCAAGGAAGACAGCGCGTTGAAAAGTATTTTGACGTACGAAAACAATGTGGCCTTTTAGATAACATATATGACAGCATTCGATAATAAAAATTAACATGAAAGCATCCGTCATTTTTACCACATACAATCACCCAGAATGGCTTAATAAAGTCTTATGGGGTTTTGCTGTTCAATCTGAACAAGATTTCGAAATAATTGTAGCGGATGATGGTTCAGGCGAAGAAACACGTCGCATTATAGAAAAATTTATACAAAACAGCTCATTTCCAGTCAAACATATTTGGCACGAAGATAAAGGTTATCAAAAATGCCAAATTTTAAATAAAGCAATCGTCGCCAGCGAATCAAACTATTTAATATTTACAGATGGCGACTGCATTCCTCACCCAGACTTCGTTAAAAACCATATCGAGTTATCAGAAAAGAATAAATTTTTATCCGGTGGTTACTTCAAATTAACCATGAATGTATCTAAAAAAATATCCCTAAAAAATATAAAAGATAAGTTAGCCACCAGACCTATGTG
Source organism: Gammaproteobacteria bacterium (assembly GCA_002401185.1). GTDB lineage: Bacteria > Pseudomonadota > Gammaproteobacteria > SZUA-229 > SZUA-229. The sequence goes on from NVSH01000016.1 coordinate 2,313, forward strand.
GCTATTACAAAATGGCACACCTTTTACGTTTAGAATTCTAAAGTTAGCTTCACATCGTTTTTGGGGAGGTCTACTCGACACTCTCACCACAACAAGAGCCACGTGGAATGGCCATAGTTCTTCTACATGGAAAGATTTAATCATTCAAATAAATGGGTTTGATGAGCGAATGTTATRCGGTGGACAAGACAGGGAATTCGGTGAACGTCTGGTAAATATGGGAATTAAAGGCAAACAGGTAAGGTATCGTTGTAGTTGTATACACCTCGATCATGCGCGAGGTTATGCAAGCCCCGCAGGCAAAAAAGCCAATCGTCAAATAAGAGACGAAACACATAAAAATAAAATTACACGTACAAAATTTGGGATTGCAGAAATGCAAGACACCAACATTAACTAAACGACGACAACACACTACACACTCTTGAACAGCGTTTCCGCACTACGGATTAATCAATTAAAATATACTCAGCGCCACAATACGGACATTTCGCACTGCCAGTCTCTTCAACGGGTATAAACACGCGCGGATGCGAATCCCATAAAGATGATCCTTTCATGGGGCAGTGCACAGGCAAAACATCACGTGTCACTTCAATACGCGTTTCCTGATTAGGTGTATCTAAACCTTCCTGCGACGCTGTGTCTGGATTAGGCATCCCACATACTCCTCTGTTATTTTGCTAACGACGTACCTCAACAACAATATTTATCGAACCTGCGACAGCCAGTCTGAATGCGTATCAAGACGACCATGTACTAAATCAAAATACATTGTTTGTAACTTTTCCGTGATTGGCCCACGAGAACCGTTACCAATTACGTGGTCATCAATTTCACGGATAGGTGTTACCTCTGCCGCAGAACCTGTAAAAAATACTTCATCCGCAACATAAAGCTGCTCGAGCTTTATCGTGGTTTCCACCACATCGTAGCCTGTTTCTTTAGCCAATGTCATAATCGTGTTTCTGGTAATACCGTTTAATGATGCTGTCAGCTCCGGGGTATAAAGAACACCATCATTAACCATGAAGATATTCTCACCACTACCTTCCGCGACATTGCCTTTACTGTCTAACAATAGCGCTTCATCGTAACCTTTACTCATGGCTTCATCGAGCGCCAACATGGAGTTGATATAATTACCGTTAGCCTTAGCAAGATACATGCTCGGGTGTGAGTCATTTTTTATATAACTCGACTTTCGAATACGGATGCCATTATCAAGACTTTCCTGACCCAGATAAGCGCCCCACTCCCATGCGGCAATCATGACGTGTACTCTCAAATTATCCGCGCGCAACCCCATACCTTCCGACCCATAAAAACACATGGGGCGGACGTAAGCAGATTGCAGGTTATTGTCTGCCACTGCAGCAAGCTGTGCTTTATTTAGCGTATCCTTGTCAAAAGGTATCGTCATGTTCATCAGCTCAGCCGATTCAAACAGACGATCAGTATGCGCCTGCAAACGAAAWATCGCTGTGCCYTGYTCTGCTTTATATGCGCGCAARCCTTCGAAYACGCCCATACCATARTGTAATGTATGCGTTAAAACGTGGATCTTGGCATCACGCCAGTCAACCATTTCACCGTCAAACCAAATTACGCCATCTCTATCGGCCATGGTTTGCATAAACTTCTCCTGCAATCTTCTCTATTAAAACAAAAAATTTTCTACCTCAGAGGCGCAACAGCGCAGAGATTTATTTGTTAGTTACAAAGTAGACAAAACCAACAAAAAAAATTCTCTACAACGCTACGTCTCTGCGATGAATTAGTCTTTCACAATTTCAGGCATTAACTGTGCCCACACTGCTGTTACATTTTCACGATGCAACAATACATCACTAGCATCAATATCACACTCAAGATTCTGCCAATTTTTTAGCTGTCTAAAATATCGATATGCCGCTGCTATATTTTTAGCATCTTCGGTACTGTACCAACCAGCCCCAATTAACGCATTAATCAATTCAAGTGTGGCCGTGTGGCTGATACAACTCACATGCTTACCGGCATGAAGTAACACGCCCGCCTGGGTCATAAATTCGATATCAACCAAGCCACCTACATCCTGTTTGATATCAAAACTCGTTGATTTATTGGCCAGATGATTACGCATTTTCTCACGCATCGCGACCACCTCACGCAATAATTGCTCTGCTTCACGCGGCTGTCGTAAAACCGAACTGCGGATTCTATCAAATTCCTGCTCTATCAGTGGGTTCCCAGTAACAAATCTTGCACGAATCAATGCCTGATGTTCCCATGTCCAGGCTTTTTCCAACTGATATTGTTCAAATGCGCTGATACTACTCACCATAAGACCTGCCTGCCCGTTAGGCCGTAACCTGGTATCGGTCTCATACAACATACCGGAGTAAGTTCGTGTATTAAGAAAATGGATTAGCCATTGCGCGACGCGAGCAAAAAACTGTTGATTGTCGATCGACCTCTCACCTGTCGTCTGCTGTTTTTCACCCTGGCTGTTATGTAGGAAAATAATATCCAGATCCGAACCATAACCAAGTTCATTACCTCCCATCTTGCCATAGGCAACAATCGACATCGTCGGTGACATTACGTTACCGTCGATGATACATTGTGGCTCACCGTACTTTTTTATCATCGCCTGTATAGCGAAACCCAGAATTTTGTCTAACAGTACATTGGCAAGGCCGGTAAGACGGTCTGCCACAGATTCTACCTTTTCGTCATAAAACACATCCAGCATAGCGACAGTAAACACTGTCTGTCGTTTGAACTGTCGTGTGCGTTCCATTAACTGCTCCAGGTTTTCCTCAGCAACATCACTTTCAATACGCTTTAATTCCAGTTCGAGCAACTCACGGGTATCGTATTCGCGACGAAATGCCTCGGCAGTACTCAGCAGGCTATCGAGCAATATCGGGTAACGAACCAGTCGCTCGGTAAACCAGTCACTGGAAGAGCAAACACGGAGCATCTGCTGCTGCACTACCGGAAACTCGATAAGCAAACTGATATACACCTTACGCCCAGCAAGAGCTTTCAGGATTCTAATCACCCTGTCCAGTAATTCCAGCTGCCGGGGAAACGCAACTATTTTTTCAATTAGCGATTCAATCAACTGCGCCATCAGGGTAGCGCTGTCTGTAGAGAGGCGTTTCATCGCCGAACAACCATGTAAGTCGTTTAAGGTATCGATGACCTGTTCAGCATGTTGATAACCTCGTTCTAATAGATGTTGCTGAAGATTGTTATAAACTTCATCATCTTTTTCAAAAGGTCTTTCTACATCTGACCAGTACACGGAAAATGCCGAAGTGGTCTTTTGCGACGCACCCTGTTCAGGCGTAATCAGGTTCTGGAACACCTGATCGACCACCTGTTGATGCTTTGCCAATTGTTTAATCAATGCTGGCCAGTCTGCCATGCCCATCGCCACACAGATACGCTGTTGATGACATTCATCTTCAGGTAGCGTATGCGTCTGCTTATCGCCGAGCATTTGCAAACGATTTTCCAGCTTACGTAAAAACCAGTACGCTGAGATCAGTCCCGTCACTTCGACATCGCTGAGGTATTTCTTTTCAGCCAGCAGTCCCAACACATCAATGATACTGCGTTGACGAAGCTCAGGCTCTCGCCCAGCACGTATCAGCTGGAATGTCTGGCCAATAAATTCGATCTCACGAATACCGCCTCGCCCCAGCTTGATATTATTCGTCATCCCCTTGCGTTTCATCTGCGCATCGATCATCGCTTTCATCTCGCGGATCGATTCGATCATGCTGAAGTCGAGGTATCGACGGTAGACAAAGGGTGTCAACATCGACTGCAAATAACATCTGTCATCTTCACGCCCGGTTATCAGCTTCGCCTTTATCATGGCATAACGTTCCCAGTCACGACCGTGCAATTGATAATATTGCTCCAGGCCAGCAAAGCTCATCGCCATCGGTCCACTCTGCCCAAAAGGTCGTAAGCGAGTATCTACCCGATAAACAAAACCWTCTGCAGTGACTTCATCCAGCACTTTTACCAGCTTGCGAATAACCGCCAGGTAAAATTCATAATGGGATGTCTGACGAGAACCACAGGTTTCACCGTCCTCAGCGAAACTGAAGATCAGATCAATATCGGATGAAAAATTAAGCTCGCCACCACCCATTTTGCCCATGGCAAATACCAGTAATGCTTGCTCCTTACCTGACGTATCACGTGGCATGCCATAAGTTTCTGCGTGCTGTTTTTCCAATGCTTGCAACACAACAGAAACCATCGCTTCTGCTAAATCCGTCAACTCTTGAAAAATCACTTCAAGGCTGACCAACTCATTCAGGTCACGCCAGGCGATACGTACCATTTCTTGTTGCCTTAAGACACGCAGCGCCTTCATCAACTGAGCTTCATCCTTACTGGCTGACACGACCTGCTCAACCAACGATTTATAGTCAGAAATACTACGCGTTGTTGCAAAGCCTTCGGTCAGCAAAGCAAAAAACATCACTGGATAGCGCACACAGGCGCGCGCGACAAAATCACTACACGCCCAGACCTTACCTAACTGAAGTAAGTCTAACGAAGTTTCCGGATAAAGTTTTTTAGCGTCACACGCAGCAACCCAATCAACCCAATGATTTTCAACCACCGTTTTCAGAGAATGAGGGACCTGGGATAACAGCTCAGCAGGAACTGGACACATATTAAAACGTATTTAATTAATTGATAAAGTTAATCGATGACGCAGACATCATGACAAGTCCACACCATCGATTTAACGCTTATAGTAATTAAACGAATTAACTAAAGATACCTTTTAAGGTAAAGAAGAACAGTATAGATAAAAGAGCACCAGCGGGTAGCGTTACGATCCATGACATAAAGATATTACGAATCACGGTCAAATTAAGTGCCGCCATGCCGCGAGCAAGGCCAACACCCAAGATGGCACCAACCAATGTGTGCGTAGTTGAAATAGGCAACCCTGTGCCAGACGCTAACACCACCGTTGTCGCTGCAGCAAGCGTAGCTGCAAACCCGCGACTAGGTGTAAGTTCTGTAATCTGGCTACCTACGGTCTCGATGACTTTTTTGCCGTAGGTGACCAATCCGATAACGATACCTACGCCACCTAAAGCCAATACCCACAATGGCAATGCAGATTGTGATGCAACCTCACCGCCGCTCTGCACAATACTAACAACAGCAGCAACCGGCCCAATAGCATTGGCAACATCATTTGATCCATGTGCAAATGCCATCGCACACGCAGTAACAATCATTAATACACCAAAAACACGCTCAACATTGGTGAAATGGAAATCTTTATCGGCTTCAGGATCATGCTTGATGGTATTAATATATAACCGACCCAAAACCATGATAACCAAACCAATCAATACCGCGTAGCCATATTGCTCTAGCGTAGACAACTCCAAACCGACATGTTTTAAGCCTTTAACCAGGGTAACCAATGAAATGATAAAGCCAACAAGAAACATATAATAAGGGACATATCGCTTAGCGTTATCAAATGGATGCTCGGTATTCAAAATCAACGTCAATACACTACGGAACAGCATAAAAGCAATAAAACCAGCAAGCACGGGAGACACCACCCAACTAGCAACGATAAAGCCCACTTTATCCCAGTGTACGGCTTCCATGCCAACACCCACCATCGCGAAACCGACAATGGCGCCAACAATCGAATGCGTCGTGGATACCGGCCAACCGTTTCTGGAAGCGATTAACAACCAAACACCTGCCGCCAACAATGACGCGAGCATGCCATAGAGCAATAATTCTGGATTCGCCGATAACAGATCAGCGTCAACAATACCTTTACGGATGGTTTTCGTTACTTGGCCACCCGCTAAAACAGCACCAGAAAACTCAAAAATAGCAGCAATAATAACCGCTTGTTTAATGGTTAAAGCTTTTGACCCCACTGACGTCGCCATCGCATTAGCAACATCATTAGCACCGATACCCCAGGCCATGAACAGACCAAAAACCGCCGCAAGAATAAGAAAAACCGTACCATACTGAGCAATAATATCCACAATATTCCCCTATTTAGCCAACATCAGCAGTAATCGACCGCCCACTCCCTGGGATTTGTCAGCTATTTCACCGGTTCCTTCGATGATCTTATATAAAAACATAACTTCGATTGGCGGCAGATCTTTTTCGATTTTAAAAATTTTATGGCGAATGGAAGCTTGTAAGTTATCCGTTTCACTTTCGATGGTATCTAACTTAGTAATCATGTCAGTGACGATACGAACTTCCTGACCGCTGAAAGCCGTTTCTACTAATTCATCAAGCTCGTTAATAGCTTTTCTAGCCTGTTTACAGGCGTCAACGCAACGTGAGACAAATCGAATGTAATCTTCATGAACAACCTCTGGCAAGGTCATGTGACGCCCGACGATGGTTCCAGCGATATCCTTGGCCTGATTTGCAATTCGATCCTGCATTAGCAGCACTTCGAGCAAATCCTGACGTGAAACAGGCATGAATAAACCTTTTGGCAAGTTTAAGCGCAGTTTTTTCTTCAAGACATCCGCATCTTGTTCAAGCTCAGAAATAATCTTCTGGATTTTTTCAACCTCATCCCAATCTTCATTGATTACAGCATTGAAAAGCGGAATTAACTCAGATGCACAGGCATAAACTTTTGTCATGTGTGCTTGCAGCGGACTAACTGGCGAACTGCCAAAAATCCCACCCATATAACCACCTCTGGCCATCTTCTTTCTCCACCGGCACTATTGCTCGGAATTTAAAGGCTTATTGCTTGAATTTTGCGCATTGTAATCATTTCGTAACAAAAAAAAAGCTTTTTTTTGCTTTATTTTTAAAATAGTTTTAACGTATTGATATGCCGAACAATAAACTTAAAAATATCCCACCGCTACCCAGCTTAATTAACCAACTCCTGAGTACACCGTCGATCAGCTGCACATCTGTCGATATCGACCAGGGCAACAAACCAGTCATCGACCTATTGGCCAACTGGTTTGAATCCATTGGCTTTCGCTGCGAGATACAAGCCTTAGAACACGATAAAAACAAAGCAAACTTAATCGCGACTCTAGGCCAGGGAAACAATGGTCTGGTTTTAGCCGGACACACCGATACCGTACCCATCGATGAAGACCTCTGGCAGGTCGACCCTTTTAAAGTCACCGAAAAAGACAACCGTTTCTATGGCCTAGGTAGCTGCGACATGAAATCATTTTTTGCCGTGATTATTGAAGCACTAAAAACCATCGACCTGGATAAAATCAAGCAACCCTTAATTATCTTAGCAACAGCCGATGAAGAGACCAGCATGTCTGGCGCAAAAGCTATTGCAAGAGACGCTAAACAATTAGGCCTAAACAATGCCCGTTACGCTGTCATCGGCGAACCGACGAATATGCGACCCATCCGTATGCATAAAGGCATGTTGATGGAAGCGATACAACTGACGGGGCAGGCAGGCCATTCCAGCGACCCTGCGTTAGGCAATAACGCACTGGAAGCTATGATAAAAGTGATGAACGAACTACTACGTTGGCGAGAAGAGTTGCAGAGCCAATACCACAACCCATTATTTGAAATACCGGTACCAACGATGAACTTTGGCCATATTCATGGCGGCGACAACCCAAACCGCATATGCGGCAGCTGCGAACTACAGATCGATATTCGCCCCTTACCCGGAATGAAACTGGCTGATCTACGTACCGAAATGCAACGACGACTCAAAAAAGTTTTGCAAAACACAGGCATACAACTTAAAACCATTCCACTGTCCGACGGCTTCGACGCCATGTACACCGATAAAAATTCTGAGATAGTCCGCCTCGCAGAGAAATTAACAGGTGCCGACTCTGAGATTGTCGCCTTTGGTACCGAAGCACCTTATTACAACAGTATCGGACTCGAGACGATTGTCATGGGTCCAGGCAGCATCCAACAGGCGCACCAACCGAATGAGTATATCGAAACAAAAGTGTTAAATCCTGCGGTTGATATCATTCGGCAATTAATCAGGCATTATTGTTTCTAGAGAGATCTCTAATTATCTGGTATCGAATAAACCAGACTCGCCAGATTAAAGCTTTCGATTCAATGGCCGATGCAGTGGTTACCTCAAAAGTAGGCTGTGACTTCTACTTGCGCGGACAATCAATCACTGAACAGGTAACAACCATGGCCGAAAATGCAATCAACATTACTGAAGACGATGCGCAAGTTCGCAGGCTGTTTCAGGAAATCGAACACGAAATAAAAATGATAAACCGAGAAAAAATCAGCGGCATTACCGGTACAGTTTCCAGAAAAGCATTTATAGATGTCGCCAGCACCACAGCAAAACTGCGTGCGTGCTACCTTGCCAAAGTGATAGAACTCGAATCAAGCGATGATCTTAAACCCAGCGAAATTTCCACCTTACGCGGCACTCGACTGATGTATGAAGAAGCACTCGAAGGTTTCAGCGCACTGCAACACGCCTTAAAAAGAGGCTATTTTGATTTAACAGACAATTGATACTTAGAGTATTGGACGATCGATTACTGGATCGGTTTTTAGACTAACCAGACAACTTAATGTGATGCTGTTCGATGTATTTCATTATTTTTTATCTAAAAACCTGGGTTACACTTTTTTTTCAAATGCAGGGTCCTGATCGATTATCTGTTTAATACGATATTTTCTAAAAAGCAACAATAACGTTATCAACATAACCAAAAACACAACTAAACCTATTTTCCCGTAAGCGCTGATTGTCTCCATTTTTTCCATTTTATTACGTATTTGATTAATTTCATTCTGAAAACGCTCATCACCAAAAATGCCAAGATCATTTCCATCCAAATCGACGCGACGTATAAAACCTTGCATTATCTCAGCAATCAAAACATCTGATTTACGAGGCAATATCATAACGGGGTCGGTATTTTCATCAAACGGTATAAGCTCAGATTTCAGGTTTAATTTATCTTCAAACTGAATAATATCGCCAGAAGAAAGATTATCTCCACCATTAATCACCCATAGATGATTATCAACATGCGCTAAAACATAAGGCCATACACGCCCTTGTCGTGAATATTCATAGATAATCGCCCTGTCTCCATTAGACTTAGAACGCTCTCTTGCAAAAAAGGCAAGATACTGGGATGGCTCAGGCATAGGGCAGTCAACATCACTTCTTCCTTGCTTAACAGTCAACCATTTATCTGCCAATAGATAATTTTCTGATAAAATATCCCACACCACTATTTCATGATAATTTGTATTTGCTACAAATAGTTTGTTATTTATAATTAGAGGGTCATTTGGAAAACACAGACCATCACCCCTGTTAGCTATTTCTGCTAATAATTCACCTTCAGTTGAAATAACAACCAATCGATGTTGAGCAGTATCTGCGACAAAAATACGATTACTCTGCTTATCAACTGCGAATTTAAAAGAACGCGTAAACATGCCCGGTGGCGATTTTGGCAAAGCCTGGCAGATCCTCTTTTGCATATCACATTTTTTTATTAAACCTTCGCCACCATCACCGATTAACCACTCTTCATTCTTAAAATATTCAATTTCGCTAATGCCACCATTAAAGCCCAGTTCGGAAAAAGCAATCGTCTGCTTTAGGGCGCCCTCATTATCAAGAAAGTAAATATTATGTTGGCTTGCTGCAATAATGCTGCCATCGTTAGATTCAGCGAGAAACATTGGCAAAGACGAGCTATTGCTTTGCCAACCAGACCAAAACGTTATTGCCAACAATATAACAAGAAAGATTACAGCTGCATAAACAAAAGGATGCTTTGATTTCTTTTTAGTACCAGTGATGGCATCAGGTTCAATAGTGGTTACAAGCAACCTATAAAGCTCAGTTGTAGCTTTAGTATCTGACGAGCCCGACCAGCTACGTCTATAAAAAAAGCGACTATGATTATGACTATGAACTCTAACCAACGAGGGCAGCACACTTCCATAGCCAGAATTATCAACCAGCTTGATTTGAGCCTCGCCTCGTCCAAAGATATCGTGAATATACGCACCGGAGCTAGTTGCTTGAAAAAAATCGATACTCCCCTGGTCTTCAAATACCAGTAAAGCAACTTTCGCATCACGAGGCCGAAGCTTACCGTCGGCCACATCGTCCTGTGAGTAAAATGTTACAAACTCTGTCCTTCTGTCTTTAATTCGAGACTTAAGTGCTTTCTTTAATTTTCTAATCCTCCTTTTTAACATCACGGGCACACTGAATATAACCACGAATAATACTAACAATATAATAAATGACACTATTACGGGAAAAGCGACATAGTTAAATAAATTAAGTATAGATTGCATGTAAAGGGAATAGCCTAGGATACGACAATGATAAAGACGATAGAACTATTAATTAGAATCAGCTAAGTAGAATCAGCACAAACGATTAAAAACATTACCCATTTTGTTAACAAGCGACAAATCTTAGTGTGTTTTTTCGATGTAATTTCTTTATTGTGGAAAGTTAAAAATTGTCGAAATAGTGTAGTTTAAACGACAATATCGAGGCCATTTTAACGCCACCGCAGCGTAAAAAAATGTTTCATGCCAAACTCACTACTTAATAATCTTATAACACGGAACATATTCCGCTCCAGGTAATTTCATGCGATGCTGCTCGACAAAGGCGGTCAACAAAGCATCCATCGGCTCCATGATTTCTTTATCACCCTTCAACTCGAACAAGCCGTGTTGCTCGATGGAACGTATACCTTCATCTTTTACGTTGCCTGATACCACGCCAGAAAACGCACGCCGCAGGTTAGCAGCTAATTCATGCACGGGTTGGTCTTTACGTAGTTCCAAGGCTCGCATGTTTTCATGCGTGGGATTAAATGGCTGCTGAAATAGATCATCGATGGTCAAGGTCCAGTTAAAATAAANCGCATCATCTAACTGCACTCTAAACTTACGTACCTGCTTCATCCCCTCGCTCATCTCCACCGCAACACGAGCAGGGTCAGCGATGATGATCTTATAACGCTGCTGCGCTTCAAAACCAAGGGTATCAAGAATAAATTGATTGACCTGTTTAAAATAACCTTCTGCACTTTTCGGCCCAGTAAATATTAGCGGGAATGGCATCGATGCGTTTTTCGGGTGTAATAAAACACCTAATATATAGAGTATTTCTTCCGTCGTGCCTGCGCCACCAGGAAACACCACAATACCATGACCGGTACGAACAAACGCTTCCAGGCGTTTTTCGATATCCGGCATAATTACCAGATGATTAACGATGGGGTTAGGTGACTCTGCAGCGATAATACCCGGTTCGGTAATACCCAAATAACGTCCGACACCCGTACGTTGTTTTGCATGGCCGATGGTTGCGCCTTTCATCGGCCCTTTCATTGCTCCCGGTCCACAGCCAGTACAGATATCCAGATCGCGCAGGCCTAATTCATAACCGACCTCTTTGGTGTAATCGTATTCTTCACGACCTATCGAGTGACCTCCCCAGCAAACCACCAAATTAGGCTCCCGCCGGGGTATTAAAATATTCGCATTACGTAATATATGAAAAACTGCATTGGTTACATCCACCGATACACCCAAATTAAACCGTGGTGAATTAACAACTTTATTATGTACGTAGATTACATCGCGCAATACAGCAAAAAGCAATTCGTTGATGCCGCTGATCAAACGCCCATCGACAAAAGCAATGATGGGCGCATTCTTAAGGGAAAGAATAATACCGCGCTGGCGTTGTATTATTTTTATTTTAAAATCAGGGTAACGCTCGAGCAGTTCCTTGCCATCATCCAGCGCACTACCGCAATTTAAAACGGCTAGTGAACAGTTTCTAAAGATTTGCGCAAGCTCACCCTCACTGGTATCTAACATCCTTTTAACTTCGAACTGAGAAAGGGTTTCAAGCTGACCTTTGGGCGAGATGACTGCATCGACGACGTCGTATTTCATACCTTTAATTCTTTTCCTTGTGATTTACTTTGAGTATAACTGATGAAAAAAAAATTACAGGTAGACGGACAATGAACAGGTCATTTATATCCAGGCACTGTCATCTCGAACGAGGTATTTTTAATAATACAGATATTTTAAATAAAATTTTCAAGGTAACAGTATAGAATTTTAAAACTTATCCGTTACCGCTCCTTCGGAAGCGGAGCATACTAACTTGGCATATTTTGCCAATGTACCACGGGTTTCTTTTGGCGCTGGCGCTTGCCATTGACTTAGCCGAGTATCAATTTCATCTTGTGGAATATTTAAATCAAGCGTTTTATTTTCCGCATCGATGGTTATACTGTCCCCATCTTTGATGATTGCGATGGGACCACCGACCGCTGCTTCAGGTGTAACATGACCAACCACAAAACCATGACTACCCCCAGAGAATCGGCCGTCAGTAATTAATGCCACATCTTTACCCATACCTTTACCCATAATCGCACCTGTCGGGCTTAACATTTCGCGCATACCCGGGCCACCAACAGGGCCTTCATAACGTATTACGATAACGTCATCTTTAACAACGGTATCATCCAAAATAGCCGCAAGTGCTGTTTCTTCAGATTCAAATACACGCGCATTGCCGGTAAAACTCAAGCCTTCTTTACCGGTTATTTTTGCCACGGCACCGCCGGTTGCGATATTGCCATAGAGCACGACGAGGTGACTGTCTTTTTTGATCGGGTTGTCCAGAGGACGAATAATACCCTGTCCAGCGGGATACGGGTCCACCTCCGCTAAATTCTCCGCCATGGTTTTACCTGTCACCGTCATACAATCACCATGCAACAAACCTGCATCAAGCAGTATTTTCATCAACGGCTGAATTCCACCAATGGCGATAAGCTCGGACATCAGGTACTTACCACTAGGCTTCACATCCGCCAACAAGGGAACATTAGCGCCGATGCGGGTAAAGTCATCCAGCTCCAGTTCGACATTAGAAGAATGAGCCATCGCCAACATATGTAATACCGCATTGGTTGAACCACCTAATGCAATTACCATAGTTATTGCATTTTCGAATGCCTTCCGAGTCATGATGTCACTGGGTTTAATATCTTTTTCAACTAAAGCCATCACCGCAGCACCAGCTCGACGACAATCATTTCTTTTGTCTTCAGAAACCGCCTCCTGCGCCGAGCTATTCGGTAGACTCATACCTAATGCTTCAATTGCTGAAGCCATGGTGTTGGCTGTGTACATACCACCACAGGAGCCCGGACCCGGAATGGCAGTATCTTCGACTTCTTTTAATTCTGCCTCGGAAACCACACCCGCCGCTACACCGCCAACTGCTTCAAACACAGAAACAATATCGCGGCGCTTTGCGCCAGGTTTAATGGTACCGCCGTAAATGAAAACCGAAGGACGATTTAGTCTGGCGAGAGCGATAAGACAACCTGGCATATTTTTATCGCAACCACCAATAGCGACCACGCCATCAAACCCCTGCGCACTGGTTACTGTTTCAATAGAGTCGGCAATTACTTCGCGTGAGACTAACGAGTATCGCATCCCCGGTGTGCCCATAGAGATACCGTCGGATACCGTAATGGTATTAAAAATAATACTCTTACCACCCGCTTCGTCAACACCCTGCGCAGCATCTTCAGCCAGTTTATTAATATGCATATTACAGGGCGTCACCATGCTCCACGTCGAAGCGATACCAATCTGCGGCTTTTTAAAATCGTCATCACTAAACCCTACCGCGTGCAACATCGCACGACTGGGCGCTTGCGCTACTCCATCAACAATTATTGATGAAAATTTACGTGTTTTATCATTTGCCATCGAACTTACCTTCTATAATATGTATAACTCTCGTATGAATACTGTATTGATGTAAAAATAGAATCGCGTATATTACAAGCTAAACTGAGAGTAAAGTAGTAATGAGGTCAATTTGGTGGACAATAAAACAAAAAATTTCGGCGAAAACATAGCCACGCCACAGGACGCAAGCAGCAATCAAAACGACGAGCACGTCGCCTGGTTTCGCCAGTCGGCGCCCTACATCCATGCGCACCGTGGGAAAACGTTTGTCATTCTGTTTGGTGGCGAAGCCGTACAACACACCGGCTTTGCTCATCTCATTAATGATATTGCACTATTAGTTAGTCTAGGCGTACGCATCGTTCTGGTGCACGGTGCCCGACCTCAAATTGAACAGCAGCTAAACACGCTGGATATACGTTCGCAATTTGCAAACGGACTACGCATCACATTAAATGAAAACATGCCCGCAGTCGAACAGGCTGTTGGTCAGGTACGTTTGCGTATAGAAGCTCAGCTGTCCATGGGGCTACCCAACACGCCAATGGCTGACGCTTCGATTCGCGTTGTCTCCAGCAACTTTATCATCGCCCAACCATACGGCATACGTGACGGAGTGGATTTTTGTCAGACAGGCAACGTCAGAAATGTTGACGCAGACGCAATCAAACAACAGCTGGAAAACAATAATGTCACGCTGATTTCACCGATTGGCTTTTCCCCCACCGGTGAAGTATTTAACCTGCGAGCAGAGGACGTTGCCACTGAAACTGCCATCGCTTTAAATGCCGACAAGTTAATTTTCATTATGGAAAATAATGGCGTTACCAACAAAGCAGGTGACCTGCTACAGCAGTTAGACTTAGCACATGCGGAAAACTGGATTAAAAATCACGGCGACAAAAACAATTTTTCATCAGAACGTAAAACACAGTCCCATTTGAAAAATGCCGCTATCGCCTGTCGAAGCGGTGTCAATCGCGTTCATCTTATCAGTCGGTTGATCGACGGCGCACTGCTACTGGAGCTGTATTCCCGAGACGGTATCGGCACCCTGGTTACCGCAGACAACTACGAAGGCTTGCGCACTGCAAGCATTAATGACATCGGTGGTATCATCGAACTCATATCGCCACTGGAAGCGGATGGCGTATTGGTTAAGCGCTCTCGTGAACAACTGGAACTGGATATTAACAACTTTACTATCATCGAACGTGACGGCATGATAATCGCCTGTGCAGCCATGTTCACTTTCATCGAAGAAGAAGCGGCAGAACTAGCCTGCCTCGCCGTCCACCAGGATTACCAGACACATGGTCGTGGTGACGATTTGATGCAACACATCGAATGGCAAGCTAGAAAAAAACACCTGAAAAAAATATTTACCTTAACCACACGTTCCATGCACTGGTTTGTCGAACGTGGTTTTATTGAATGTGGTGCTGATGCACTACCGATAGAAAAAAAATCGTTATACAACTATCATCGCAATTCAAAAATTTTTTGCAAACAACTCATTTAAATCCAAGTATCACTATATGAATTTCTTACAGGTACCACACAGTATCATCGAAGAGAATGTTTTCTACGCACTAAAAGAAGACCTCGGCGACGGTGATATTACTGCAGAACTAATCCCTCACAACAACATTTCACTGGCGACCGTTATCAGTCGTGAAGATTGTGTTTTCTGTGGCCTCGACTGGTTCGAAGAGACTTTCCGACAAATCGACGATGAAATATTAATCGACTGGTCTGTAGACGATGGTGAAAGAATTAAAGCTGGGCAGGTTATCTGTACTATCAGCGGTTCATCTCAGAACATCGTCAGCGGAGAGCGTGCTGCACTTAATTTCGTGCAAATGCTATCCGCGACCGCAACCATAGCCGCACGTTACGCGGATAAAATCGCAGACACTGAAACAAAAATTTTAGACACACGAAAAACCATACCCGGTCTACGCATGGCACAAAAGTATGCCGTGTCTTGCGGTGGCTGCAAAAACCACCGCATAGGGCTGTTCGATGCTTACTTGATAAAAGAAAATCACATCCACGCTTGTGATGGCATAAAAAACGCAGTGGATCAGGCTCGCTTCAACAACCCACAACTAAAAGTAGAAGTTGAAGTGGAAAACATTGACGAACTACAACAGGCTATCGAAGCTGGCGCTGATCATGTCTTACTCGATAACTTCACCATCGAAAAACTACTGCAAGCTGTTGAGATATGCCAGGGGAAAATTATCAGCGAAGCCTCAGGGAACATCACACTCGACAACATTAACGACGTAGCTAATACCGGGGTGGACTATATTTCAACGGGTGCATTGACCAAAGATATAAAGGCTGTCGATTTATCCATGCGATTCGATTGAGCGACGTCACCCGAGAAGAGGCGCTATAAAAAGGTGATAATGGGCACGATAAGAAAACTCTACCGCTCGCTACTGCTCGTACCGTTACTCATCATCGGCATCATACTCACTGTCATCTTTTTACGAAACACCATGCCCACATCAGGTATTGCCAGCTCCATCGTCAAGGCATGGTTAGGCATTACCGCCCGATTACTCGGCGTAAGAATAAAAAGTTTTGGCTCAGCACTTCCAGATAAAACGCTGTTTGTCGCTAATCATATCTCCTGGTTAGATATTCTTATCCTTGGCCATCTCGTGCCGATACACTTTTTATCCAAACAGGAAGTTAAAACCCTGCCACTGTTTGGCTGGATAGCAACCCGTGCTGGCACCTTATATATAAATCGCGGCGGTAAGAACTCAGCCTCAGACGCCAGCAGTGAAATAACCACAGCACTCAGACAAAAACATAACAGTCTGATCTTCGCCGAAGGCACCACGACCGACGGTCATATAAAAAAATTTCACAGTCGCATGATGCAAAGCGCTATCGATGCACAGGCTATGGTGCAGCCTGTCGCTATTTTTTACCCACTAAGGAACTCTGTAACACAAGAGATAGAAATTAACCCATCAACTTTATTTCTTGGCAACACCACCCTGGGCGAATCCTATAATTTGATCACACGTGCTGCACACACCTATGTCGAAGTCCATTTCCTCGAACCCATCAACAGTAGAGGAAAAACACGCAATGAAATTGCATCACACGCTTACGACGAAGTCGTTAATCGCATTAAATTAATTAAGAAACAGTAGGTTTAGGTCACACCAAATTAGCCTAAGAAGAGATGTTCGTCATTTTGGGGCAGAAATGGATTATTTTTTGTGTTAAATTACGCGGACTATCAAATGAAACGGGTAATTTTATGACTTCTCCAAAAAGATATCACAAGCACTCCTTGAGCTGGCTCACACAATTTTTACTAAGCGTCTTTCTGTTATCAACAGCGGCTTTAACACCCGCGATGGCAGCAGATGCTGAAGTTGCCGTTGATACGGACACAGAAATCATGGAAACCGCAGTGACAGAAACTGAAACTGCTGTTGGTACGGACACAGAAATGATGGAAACTGCAGTGACAGAAACTGAAGCTGCTGTTGGCACGGACACAGAAATSATGGAAACYGCAGTGRCAGAAACTGAARCWGCTGTTGGTACGGACACAGAAATGACACAATCCAGTATAGACGTTGGCACACTTCTGATGATTTTGCTCGGCGTTGCTATTATCGCTTTTATCGCCATCAAAGTACTTGGTGGCAAAGGTAGTAGCGATGCGAACGGAAAAGCTTTTGCAGCTACTTGTGGACCAATGTGGGGTTCTTCTGTCAGCAGATTAGTACCTGCTCAAATACCTTTTAACGATAATGTTCCACCTGCTGTAGAAAAAGCTTTCGCTGCGACGTGCGGACCAATGTGGAGCACAAACGTTACCAGGAATGCTTAATGTGGCGAGTCCCCGTTAGCAGAAACGATTTATCAAAACCTTTCGCTGCCAGTTGCGGGCCAATGTGGCGCACAACTGGCAGCACGAAGGCGAACATAACAGACTTCGTAGCGGCTAAATGCGCGCCAATGTGGACGCAGGCCAATGCAAAAACTAAACAAGAACAAGTCATCGCTTTACTTAAAAAGCACCGAAAACAAGGTGAAACGCTACAGGATACCCTTAGCCGCCTTAAAAAGCCCAAACAACCAAAAGCAAACCGAGAACAACTAATCGTTTTGCTTAAACAGGCTCAAAAACAAGATGAGTCGCTTCAGGAAACGCTCGACCGCCTTAGAGTATCAAAACAACCACAGGAAACGGATGCCCAACTAATCATCCGCACGTGCCCGCCCTAACCGAAACCGTACGCCCGGCTTAACTCGATAAGCAGCTCTCAATAAACATCAAAAAATCAGGACGTTGAACTAAACAACCCAGCCATTCGTGCAACAGGCAGTATTTAAATTAACACTTGCGAACACAGATTCGCGACACAAAAAACAGCAAGGAAGCAGCAACCACAATCGCAGGCCCTGCTGGGAAATCCCAGTTAAGCGAAGCATACAACCCTATTACAACAGCCATTACCGCTATTAAAATCGAAACCAGCACCATCTGTTTGGGGGACTTCGAGTACAATCTTGCGGTTGCCGCAGGGATGATCAACAAAGCAGTAATCAACAATATGCCAACCACTTTTAATGCCACTGCAATGACAAGCGCTAACAAGATCATAAACACAAAACGTATTTTTTCTACAGCAATACCATCAACACGTGCCAGTTCTTCATTAACAGATATCGAAATCAAAGGCGATAGGATCTGACTGAAAACCAGCAAAATAAACGCCACGCTACCGTACATAAGAAGAAGATCAGACCGATCAACAGCGAGCAGATCACCGAACAGATAAGACATCAGATTAATATTAAAACCTTGCGCCTGAATAACCGATAACACAATCAAACCAAGGGCCAGGGCACTATGCGATAAAATACCTAATAAAGTATCTGTCGATAAGTCTCTTTGTTTTTCCAGCCAAAACAATACAGCCGCTATAAACACACCCATTAAACCTACACCTGTCATCGGCAACTGTTCTGCAGCGATAGCTAACGCTACACCGAGCAATGCAGCATGTGCCAGAGTATCACCAAAATAGGCCATACGCCGCCAGACCACAACACTGCCCAGGGGCCCTACCACTAGAGCAACAGCCACACCGGCTGCTAAAGCATAAACGATAAAATCATCCATCAATGCACTTCCTTTTTATGATTACAGCCAGAGCTATGCTCAGATGTAATTACATCGCCATGAATGTCATGCTCGTGATCGTGCACATGCGAATATAAAGCCAGACCATCCAGCGCATCACCAAATAATTTTATGTATTCAGGATGCTCACTCACATCATCAGGATGACCGGTACAACAAACATGCGTATTCAAGCAAATTACTCTATCGGTTTGCGCCATCACCAGATGCAGGTCATGAGACACCATCAAGATACCGCAGTCATGTTTATCGCGGACGCATCTTATAGTCTCGTATAATGCTTGCTGACCGATAATATCCATACCAGACGCCGGCTCGTCTAACACTAACAGTTGTGGTACTTTTAATAATGCTCGCGCCAATAACACCCGCTGCATTTCACCGCCTGAAATGTTTTGCATCGGTGAATACATCAGATAACCACAGTCAACCTCATCTAACGTCTGCTCACATTGTTCAAGACTATACGAACTACTGACATTCATAAAATCATAAACCCGAAGCGGCATAACGTCTGGCACGTATATCCGTTGCGGCACATAACCTATACGCAGATCATGTTTTCTTTCTACCTGACCCGAACTCGCTTTACTCAGACCGAGCAATATACGGATGAGACTGGTTTTGCCCGCGCCATTTGGACCAATCAATGTGATAATTTCCTTTGCCATTACCTGCAAACTCACGTCGCTAAGTATGGTTTTACCACGCACAACAAAACCCACTTGTTGTGCTGCTAACAAGGGTTCCATCTCAGAATTTAGTTGGTCTATATCTGTCATATTTGCTCAACACACTTTGTGTATTATTCGAAATCTTGTATGAATGTTACATGGTAATATGATCATTTCAAACCACCATGAATTTAAACGTAAAAGCGTCCTTGTCTACACTTGTTATTATGTACTCACTAATCATGTTATCTAAGCCACCAATCTTTTTCAGACGCACAGGTTGGGTTTTATTCGTCCTTCTTTATTTATTGTCTAGTAATACCTCGGCCAGCACTATCGTCACAACCATCAAACCACTCCATTCACTGGTCGCCCATATAACAGACGGCATCGATAATGCCGTTTTACTTATGCGACATAATACATCACCTCATCACTACAACATGCGTCCATCTGAAAGACGTCTGCTGGCAGATGCACAGGTAATAATCTGGGTAGGACCGTCCATGGAGTCCTATTTAACGAAAGTAATAAGGCAACAAAAAGCAACAACAAAAATCATTTCCGCCTTGCAGGCAAGTGACCTTAAATTACTCGATAAGCGACACGCTCACTCTCATGAATCACAACCAGATGCCACTTTTAAAAACCATTCAGATAACATTGACCCCCACCTCTGGCTGTCAACACATAATGCTGCAGCTATCAGCAAGCATATTGCCAGGCAATTAATGATTTTAAACCCAGGCAAGTCCGAACAATACAATAAAAACCTTAATGGGTTACTCAATAAAATAGAACAAACAAAAAAGGCTATTCATTTGCAATTAACCGACAGTAATGCACCCTTTATTGCCTATCATGACGCGTTTCAGTATTTCGTCATAGAAAACCAGCTTAATCAAGTTGCTTCGGTTAGTTTCAGTGATGAAGCAAACGTTAGCCTGAAAAAAATACGCCAGATAAAAACTCGTATCGATACAGAGAACATCCAATGCCTGGTCTATCAAGCCCCTAAACCAGCCATCATCAAAACACTGGCGGACAAAACCTCGATAAATGCCATAGAACTGGACCCACTTGGCGTGTACAGCAAAAATGATAAAAACACCTGGTTCGACATAATGCAAAATATGACGCAAAACTTTAATCGCTGTCTCTCCACACAGGGCAACAAACCAGATAACAGAAACATTACATCACGAATAGATTAAACCCGAACTATACTGTTCGTATACAAGGTAACACTATTTAAAACATAACGTTAACCTAGGGAGCCTCTGATTAAGTCTGAGTTGAACAGAGGCTCCCTAGCTCAAGGATCCAGCCAACATGTTATACCAACAAAAATTACGCTTTTCGACTACCGGACGCGGCACCTATAACATTACTAAACAGGTAGCTGAAGTCATCGAAAAATCCAGGATCACATCCGGCATATGCCACTTATTCATACAACATACAAGTGCTTCTTTAATACTCTGCGAAAATGCAGACAGGACGGTGCGAGAAGATCTGGACAATTATATGGCTAAACTGGTTAAAGACGGCGACAGCATGTACCAACACAATGACGAAGGCTCTGATGACATGGCGGCACATATACGAACCATTTTAACGCAAGGCTCGATGTCCCTTCCTATTCACAAAGGCAAGTGCGACCTAGGATTATGGCAAGGAATATTTATGTGGGAACACCGCACCAATTCACACAAACGCAACATCGCGGTCACCATAATGGGCGAATAAACATGATTGGTAACCTTAATTAAACGACATTCCGTGGTGTTCCTCGTTGATACGCCTGTATATTTTTTGTTATTTCATTCACAAGTCTCTGACGTGATTCACGGCTTGCCCATGCAATATGTGGTGTAATAATCAGATTATCTGAACATAAATTAATGAGTGGATTAGTTAAGGAAGGCGGCTCTTCTTGCAGCACGTCCAGTCCCGCACCACCAATCTGATGGTTTTTTACCGCGTGCAACAAAGCCGCCTCGTCAACCAGTCCGCCTCGTGCGGTATTAATTAAGATAGCGTCCGATTTCATCATCGCAAGCGATTGTGCATTTATCAGGTGATGATTGTCTTCACTCAACGGACAATGCAGGGTCACCACATCCGCTGTCGCTAATAATAAATTTAAATCGATTCGAGGTTCACGATTAACCGATTTACCTACGGTCTTATAACTGTGAGCGACCAACACCTTCATGCCAAAACACTCCGCTATCTTTGCTACCGCCCTGCCTAATTCACCATAGCCGATAATACCGATGGATTTACCTTCAAGGTCACTAAATGATCGTCCAAAATAACAAAAAAAATCACTACGCGACCAATTACCAGTTGCCACTGATTCTTTATAAGGCAACAGATTTCTACTAAGAGCAAGAACCAGTGTAAATACATGTTGCGCCACAGAAGCAGTAGCATACGCACGAACATTGCATACCGTAACGGAAAACTGCTTTGCCACAGCCACATCAACCTGATCATAACCCGTCGCGGCTACACAAATTAACTTAAGTTTCTTGCTGTTGACGATGGCTTGCTGATTAATCTCCACCTTATTAGTAACAATAATCTCGGCATTTTGTATGCAGCGTTGAACATCGTTGTCGTCAACATTATCAAACCATTGCCACCTGGCAATCGCATTCAACGATTGAAAGCCAAGATCCTCAGGTAACAAAGACGCCTTATCTAAAAAAACAGCGCGTGGTTTACTGGCTAACTCACTCAAGAGATCGGCTTAAATTTCAAGCATCTCAAAATCTGACTTGCTCGCACCACAATCAGGGCATTCCCAATCATCAGGCACATCTTCCCAACGTGTCCCTGGTGCAAGACCATGTTCTTCATCACCTTTTTCTTCATCGTACATATAACCGCACACGATGCAGGTCAAAACCTTATATGACATACTTACCTCCAATAAACGATGCAACTATTGTACACATTCTCGATTAAGTTAGAATAGTAGCAACAACTATTTCACTAACTGGTTCGGTTTAAGCTGGAAAAAGTACGCGATGACAATAAATCCTCCTCCTGTTGTATTATGTTTTTCCGGTGCTGACCCTACTGGCGGTGCAGGCATTCAAGCAGACATAGAAACCTTGTGCAGTC
>NVSH01000017.1 GCA_002401185.1 Gammaproteobacteria bacterium
TTAGTGATACCCAAAAATATGAAGAAAGACCTGTCGTCGTGCTCGCCGATGATGACCCGTCGATTCGTCTGATGGTTCGTCATGTTCTGGAATCTGAAGATTTTGATATCGTAGAAGCTGCCGATGGACTTGAAGCAATAAAAGCAGTCGAAAAATATCATCCTGCCCTTATCTTGTTAGATGCTGTTATGCCGGGTATCGATGGTTTTACTACCTGTCAACAAATTAAAGATAAAGGCTACACTGATATACCGGTAATGATGATTACTGGACTTGATGATGATGCTTCTGTCGAAAGAGCCTATGAAGTTGGTGCTATCGATTTTATAACCAAGCCTATCAAATGGGCCGTTCTGAAACATCGCGTGAAATCCGTTGTAGAGAAAGTTATAGCTGAGCGTAAAGTTGAACTCCTGGCATATAAAGACACGCTAACCGGGTTGCCTAATCGCTTATTATTTGCAGACCGTCTGGAACAATCTGTCATTCGTTCTGAACGCAGTCGTACGTCGATGGCATTAATGTTAGTGGATATAGATGATTTTAAACTGGTGAATGATTCGTTCGGCCACGAGGCGGGTGATAAATTAATCCAGGCCGTCGGGCAGTTGATAGGTCGATCATTACGCCGTGCCGATACTATCGCGCGTCTTGGTGGTGATGAGTTCGCTGTTATTATCGAAGGTATCGATAGTCCTGATGATGCTATCTCTATTGCAGATAATCTGACCACGATACTCGAACATAATGTACGACTGGATGATCAGGAAACCTATACCAGTGCATCCATCGGTATCGCTGTTTATCCAGATGATGGTAAAGATGCGCGGACATTACTTAAAAATGCTGATATAGCAATGTTTCGTGCAAAAGAAAGTGGTAAACATTGCTTCCAGTTTTATACACCAGAAATGAGCGTCAACGCTATGGAACGCATTGATCTGGAAAATAGTTTGAAAGCCGCTTTCGAGAATGATGAATTTATCATCCATTATCAGCCTATTATCGATATTAATNAAAAATGAWATMRTKGRTGWYRMAKMAKTWTTRYKTWGGCGACATCCTGAAAAAGGCATGATTCATCCTGTCGATTTTATTTCGACCGTCGAAGATAGTGGTTTGATTATGGCACTTGGGGAATGGTTAATCTTTAGTGTCTGTAAACAAATTCGAGTCTGGCATGATAGTGGTTTAAAAGATCAACATGTTTCAATAAATCTGGCCGCGCGTCAGTTTATAGAACAGGATATTGTCGCTATATTTGTACAGGCACTACAAGAAAATGATATTGAAGCCACTTCGCTAGCTGTCGAAGTTACAGAGCAAACGCTCATCGATAATCGTGGTGAAGTAGAAAGCACATTGAAAAAATTACGTAGTATGGGTCTTAAAATCATGCTTGATGATTTTGGCACTGGTTATGCATCACTTGCATACCTTAGAAATTACCCCGTTAGCGTGGTAAAGATTGATCACGAATTTATTATCGGTATCCCTGAAAATCAACAGGACTCTGCCATCGTTGAAGCTATTGCTGGTCTAACGCGTGGTTTGAAGCTGGATTTGCTTGCAGAAGGTGTTGAAAATGAGCGCCAGATAGAAGCATTAAAGGCCATGGGTTGCCAATACGCGCAGGGTTATTACTGGAGTAAAGCCTTACCTGGTGATGAATACGAACAGTTCTACATGAACCAGATTTATAATATTGGTTAACGTATAATCCAATTAACTAAATAAAAACCGTTTAGTGGTAATCATTAAACGGTTTTTTTTGTATAAAATTAGTTGGATTTTATTAGTAAGTTAAAAGATAGTATGAATATATTAATCACCGGCGCAAACAGAGGTATCGGCTTAGCAATGACTCGGTACGCAATGGAACAAGGGTGGCGTGTTTTTGCCTGCTGCCGAACACCGCACAATGCTGAAAATCTTTTTAATATAGCTAAATTATCCGGTGGCCAAATCAGTGTGCATATCGCTGATATGCAGGAATTAAGTACCTTGCAAGCGCTGTCATATGAGCTTAGAAATGACGCCATCGATATGTTAATAAATAATGCAGGCATTTATGGTTCGAGTAAAAATACATTTGGTTCCGTTGATGTCGATAGCTGGTTGCAGGCTTTTATGGTAAATAGTATCGCGCCATTAAAAATGGTCGAAGTATTTTCTGAGCAATTGCAGATGGGAAAACGCAAACTGGTTGCCTGCATGAGCAGTAAAATGGGCAGTATGGCTGATAATGGTTACGGTAACAGTTATATTTATCGTTCGAGCAAAGCGGCATTAAATGCTGTGGTAAAAAGTTTATCGATCGACCTGAAAGAGCAGGGCGTCATTAGCGTAGCACTGCATCCTGGCTGGGTTAAAACAGAAATGGGTGGGCCAAATGCTGAAATTTCAACACGTGAATGTGCCGAGCAGTTGTTTTCTCATTTGTCAAAATTAACGATTAAAGATAGTGGCCGTTTCATCGATATCGATGGTTCGGATATCCCCTGGTAACAATAAATATTATGTCATTTCCAGATTTAGAGAAATTAATACTGCTCGTTAAAAAAGCCGCACAAGAAGAATTACTGAAAGACTTCGGTCATACAAAATTTGAGTATAAAGAAGACGGTAGTGTAGTTACACCTGSTGATATCGCGATGCAAAATAGGCTGGAAAAAGAATTAAAACAGCATTGGCCAGCGTACGATATTCTCGGTGAGGAGATGACCGAGGAAGAACAGCTGGCGGTCGTTGCTAAGGGTGAGACTTATTGGTGCATAGATCCTCTCGATGGCACCAGTAATTATGCAGCGGGTTTGCCTTTTTTTGCGGTATCGATTGCCCTGATTGTAGATGAGCAGCAGCAGCTGGGTTTAATTTACGATCCCGTGCGTGATGAAATGTTTACGGCGATAAAAGGTCAGGGAGCCTATTTGAATGGAAGGCGAATTGATCATTCGCAGATGACAGTGGTTGAAAATAAGCCAGTCATCGCCGAGATCGATTTAAAAAGGTTGCCTAAGGAGCTGGTGGTTAAGTTGGTCTCTAACAGAATATATGCATCTCAGCGTAATATGGGGTCTTCTGCAATAGACTGGTGTTGGATGGCGGCAGGGCGATTTGATATCTATTTACATGGAGGGCAGAAAATGTGGGATTACGCAGCGGGAAGTTTAATTTTTAGCGAAGCTGGTGGGTACACCGTTTCACTGGATAATAAACCTGTTTTTCGTGGACAACTCGAGGTGCGTTCGGTACTGGCCAGCCATGATGAAAACCTGTTTGACTATTGGTATCAATGGATAGGTATACCGCTACATAATTATAATTGATATCAATTAATAGAGGTGCCCTGAAGTCTATATCCGCTAATGAGTGAATCAGGCATCTTATCTTTTATTTCCATTTTTCCTGGAAACAGCGTAATTAATTATCTGCTTATTTGTGAAAACAAGAACTATGTGCGCTAAAATGCAAGCAGTAACCATCTTGTGAACAGACCTTCCAGACGAAAAAATGGCACCAATATTAATAGATACCCGTGGATTGATAAAACTAGGTATATTTTCATTATTTATTACGGTGGCTGTTTTTGTCGCTGGTTTTATTAGTGGGATTCAACAAGCGTCAGTTTTTTACGACACGGCTAGTGAGCCTGAAACGCTCGCCTTACCCAGTAAGCATTCATTAAATGAGCGTGAGTTAGAACAGCAGCCTCCCACCAAAATCGTTGCCGGCGAAGCAATAGATGTTGATTATCCGGGACTACAAATACAACAGACAAAAAAATCACTTATCGTGTTGCCACCATCCACAGCGGACACAGTTAAAAGTAAGACGAAAGTAAGTAAATCGGATGACATTAAGCCTTCAGTCAATCTGACTAATAAAAGCTCTGACATAGCGGGTAAAGATCAAGACAACATTCTCGTGGTCAAGCAAGATGCATCGGTAGATGTCGCGGTTACCGAAAACTCGACTATTGATAATTCTGCATACCAAAAACCTACGATACTAGACGATGTTTTATTACCTGGTAAATTAAATAAGGCTAAATATTCGGTGCAGGTTGCAATGTATCGCCGTTTTGAAAATGCAGAAAAAATGGTCGATTTATTGCAGGAGCAACATTTTAATGCCTATGTATCGGATGTCACAAATAGAAAAAATGAACGACGTTTTAATGTTCGGTTCGGTTATTTTACCGATAAGAAATCAGCATTAGTCGGTCTCAGAAAATACGAAAGCTCTAAAAACGGTGAAGGTTACCTGGTGAATTTTTCTATTAGCAATATTATTACCGTTGCCGATACTACCCAGGTAGAAGTTGATATTACTGAACCCTTGTTAATAACCATGCCGGATGTTATCGCCCCCTCTGAGATAATATCGAATAACGCTAAAGATACGGATGTATCRATAACGGATAAGAGTAAGGTTATTGATGATTTATTAATTGCTCAAACAAAAGCATCTGAAAAAACGTCAGAAAAAGATGAACAACAAGCTGTCGAAGCCGCGTTGAATAAGTAGTTCGTTACAGTTCCTGCACCTTGTCTAATGTCTGCGAATACGTCACTCCAAAAAATTAAAGTAATAAGTTTCGATCTTGATGATACTTTATGGCCGTGTGCCCTTGTAATAGACAACGCAGAAAAACAGTTGTATCACTGGTTGAGCGAACATGTTCCTGTTATTACACAGCATCATGATATCAATCAGTTGCGTAAAAAAAGACATTCATTCTTTGAAAACCATCCAGAATCGGCCCATGACTTAAGTGCTTTGCGCATAAAGTTTTTCGTGGCTCTGGCAGACGAACTTGACCTGTCTGATGACTGGATTGAATCGGCATTTGATGTTTTTTTACAAGCGCGTCAAAAGATAACCTTGTTTGACGATGTAGAACCTGTATTGGATGCGTTAATAAATACCTACCAGTTAGTTAGTCTGACAAATGGTAATGCTAATACGATTGAAACGGGGGTGGATCACTGGTTTGATTTTGTGCTTAATTCAAAGTCTGTGGGTAAAATGAAATCTGAGCCGGATATATATCAGCAAATGCAAAAGTTAACGAATATTGAAGCAAAGCATATGATGCACATCGGTGATCATCCTGTGCAAGATATATTAGGCGCGAAATCGGCGGGTGTGTTTTCCGTCTGGCTTAATCGTTCAAATAAATCCTGGCCTCTGGATGACTGTCAGCCTGATGCCGTTATCCATAGTCTGCATGAGCTTCCTGTATTATTAGCTCAATTAACTGATAATAGCTGAAGATTTCGTGGCGATAAGGTATTCGCTTAGATAGTTTCTTATTATTGCTATATAATTGATAAATAGATGAAATTCATGCTTGTTTGCAAGCACTTTGAGTAAAAATAATGATTTTTAAGACCGATGACACACGTATTACAGGGTTGCAGGAAGTGTTGCCGCCGATTAAATTACATGACGAGTTCCCGATGGATGAACGAGCATCAGAGACCGTCTACCATGCGCGCGAAGCAATTCATAAAATCCTTCATAGTGAGGACGACCGTTTGCTGGTGATAGTTGGGCCTTGTTCGGTTCATGATCCCGACGCAGCGAGAGAATATGCTGACAAATTGAAAGTGTTAATGACCGAACTGTCAGATAATCTATGTATTATCATGCGCGTCTATTTTGAAAAACCCAGAACCACTGTCGGTTGGAAAGGTTTGATAAATGATCCGGATCTCGATGAAAGTTTTAAGATTAATAAAGGTTTGCGTCTAGCTCGCGAGTTACTTCGTGATCTGGCCGTCAAGGGTATTCCGACAGGAACAGAGTATCTGGATTTAATCAGTCCGCAGTACGTGGCAGACCTCGTAAGTTGGGGAGCGATTGGTGCAAGAACGACTGAGAGCCAGGGGCATCGTGAACTAGCATCCGGTTTATCTTGCCCGGTTGGTTTCAAGAACAGTACGGATGGTGGTTTTAAAATTGCCATCGATGCCGTTCAGTCCGCATCGCACCCCCATGTGTTCATGTCCTTAACCAAGGAAGGGCACTCTGCTATTWTCTCTACCAAGGGCAACCAGGATTGTCATATTATTTTACGTGGTGGCAAACAGCCGAATTATGATGCCAGAAGTATCCAGCATGCTATTGATCAATTAAAAAAATACGGTCAAAAACCACAGGTAATGGTTGACTGCTCTCATGCGAACAGTATGAAAGATTATCGTCGACAAGTTGATGTTTGTAATAATGTTGCGACGCAACTTGCGGGTGGCGAAAACCATATTATGGGTGTGATGTTAGAAAGTCATCTGATTGAAGGCAGGCAGGATGTCATCGACGGGCAGCCATTAACCTATGCACAARGTATCACTGACGCCTGCATTTCCTGGGAGACCACGGATACCTGTTTGCGAACCCTTGCCAAAGCGGTGCAGAAACGCCGTGAGATAAATACACAAAAAGTAAGTGCCTAGAAAACTTAGATTTAGCTTGAATTGAAGTAAGCGTTTACTTACTTATTGTGAATATTTGATTGTGACGATATTAATTGAAGGAATTCAGACAGGCTTATGTCAGTAAAAAAATCACTGGTTGTTGATGATTCTAAATCAGCACGTGCTGTGCTCAAACGTATGCTAAACAAGCTAGGTCTTGAAGTGGATACGGTTGAATCTGCCACCGATGCCATTGTATATTTAGAAGAAAACTGCCCTGATGTTATCTTTATGGATCACATGATGCCGGAAATTGACGGTTTTGAAGCCGTTAAGCGCATTAAAAATAATCCAGCAACTGCTGTTATTCCTATCCTGATGTACACTTCTAAAGGTGGTGAYGTTTATCTCAGYAAAGCTCGAGACCTRGGCGCCATAGGTATTATTTCTAAGACAATTTCTCCTGTTGGTTTAAATGAATCACTCTTTGAATTGGGGCTGGTCGACGACAGGCAAATAGAGACCACGCTTGAAATTGATACACCGCTAGAGAGTGATATTACTACGCAAGACATAACACCAGTGGTATCTACTGATAATAGTGCGCGTGATGTTTATCTAAAAGATATGCAAAGATTGATGGATGAACAAACCATAGAATTACACAAAAGCATGTGGTTGGGTATCGAGTCGGTTAGCAATGAAATATTTAATCGTTTAAAAAGAGAACGTGAAGAACAGGTTGAAAATTCAAAATCAACGGTAACCGATAAAAAAGAGATACCCTTGCTTGTTTATTTCGTAGCGTTTTTATTTGCGCTTTCTATTATATTTAATATCAGTTTATTGACTGAAAATAACCAACTTGAAAATGAATTAGCGACGGCAAGCAAAATACAGGCTCAATATGTAGTCGCCGCGACGATAGAAGCTAACGCTAGACGAACAATGCGTATTGCTACTGATAAATTTCAAGACAGATTAGATTTTATCGCCTGGGCCAACAACCTGGTTTTTGAATATCCGTTTAATGAATTAGCGTTATCAGGTCAACGTTTATCGCGTATTGAAAAAATAGTTAATAAAGCATTAGAGGTCAATTACAAAGGTAGCATCATCATACAAACGCACGTTGGCAGGTTTTGTTTTAGTCGTGATTTTCTTGGCGAGCTTGCGTTGGCGGATGATAATTTACCTGTAAAACAATGTGATTATATTGGCAATGATGTGCAGCCCAATGATCTGCCTTCAGCGCATCAATCATTAGCGTTTGCAAATTATTTATCTGAAATGAAAAAACTGAGTGAGYARRKTAYTNGAAATTGAAGTTGAAAACATTTCGAGAGTGTATGCACTTGCCGATTACCCTGAGTATGAATTGCAGGCCATAGCGGCGGATTGGAATGTGGCAGCGAAAATAAATAATCAGGTTACTATTATATTAGAGCCTATATTTGAAGTACCGTAGTCGAGCATAATTAATTTTGTTTAATCATGCTGGATTATTTGGCTACTGGAATAAGTGGTGTTGCTCTAACGTTAGAGTCGTTACGTTTTTTTTGGTAGCTGCGGTTTATATAAGCGGTAATTAATTGCTCAAACTCTTCTGCAATATTATCGCCTTTAAGTGTCACCGTTTTTTTACCGTCTTCATAGACGGGTGCGACAGGGCGTTCGCCGGTGCCGGGTAGACTGATGCCGATATTGGCGTGTTTGCTTTCACCAGGGCCATTAACCACASAACCCATGACAGCGACTGACATGTTTTCCACGCCGTAAAAACTTTCCTTCCAGACAGGCATCTCTGTACGTAAATAATCCTGTACCTGCGATGCCAGTCCTTGAAAATAGGTACTGGTGGTGCGGCCACAACCCGGGCAGGCGGTGACCAGGGGTACAAATGCACGTAGCCCCATGGTTTGTAAAATTTCCTGGGCGACGATGACTTCTTTTTCTCGTGGCGCGCCCGGTTCGGGTGTCAGCGAGATGCGTATGGTGTCGCCGATGCCTTCATGCATTAATATGCTGAGTGCTGCCGTCGACGCGACGATACCTTTGGAACCGATACCTGCTTCGGTTAAGCCGAGATGCAGGGCGTAGTTATCACGACTGGCAAGTGAGCGATAAACGGTGACTAAATCCTGTACCACACTCATCTTGCATGACAGTATGATTTTATTTTTAGCTAACCCGATAGTTTGTGCTTGTTCTGCGCTTTCCAGTGCTGAACGGATCACGGTTTCCAACATTACGTTATGCGCATCGTGTGGTTTATCTAATTGGGCATTTTCATCCATCAGGCTGGCCAATAATGCTTGATCCATACTGCCCCAGTTAACACCGATACGGACTGCCTTATTGTATTTGCAGGCCAGTTCAACCATGGTTGCAAATTGTGTATCACGCTTTTTGCCTTTGCCGACATTGCCCGGATTAATACGGTATTTGGCGAGTGCCTGTGCGCATTCAGGAAAATCGGTTAATAATTTATGACCATTGAAATGAAAGTCGCCCACTAGCGGCACATGGCAATGTTTCTTGTCCAGTGCCTCACGGATATACGGAACGGCTGCGGCAGCTGCATTATCGTTTACCGTGATACGTACAAGTTCTGAGCCGGCATTGGCAAGCTGCATGATCTGGTGTGTGGTTGCAGCGATGTCGGCGGTATGTGTATTGGTCATTGACTGTACCACGATTGGTGCATTTCCACCCACCGTAACGCCGCCGTTACTATCGCTACCGATAGTAACGGCGCATGTTTTATGTCTTGGTTTATAACAGTCAGGAAATTCCATATTAATTTGATATAAGTTGTATGTGGAAACAGATTTTAGCAAGTTAAATTTTACCATTCTGAGCGCTCTGATGCTTGATTAAACTGATAAACTTAAGGGCACCTCTATTAATTGCTTCAGGTCACGCCCTACGGGGATTTAGCCCCGACTCAGCGTTGCACTTTCTTGATATGCAATGAGCATGGCTTCAAAAGTGCGCCTTGATTTTGAGCCGGGGGTAAAGCCAGAGGGCACAAGCAATTAATAGAGGTGCCCTTAATGCTTATTATTGAATACACCATGAAATGAAATTGTCGTTAGTTATATGAAAACACGTGCATGAAAATCGGCTTTGTTATCAACCCTCTCGCTGGCATCGGTGGTGCAGTCGCTTTAAAAGGTAGCGATGGAGAAGATATTGTAAAGCAGGCGCTATCACGCGGGGCACAGCCGCAAGCGCAGTCTCGTGCAAAGCTGGCCATGCGTGAGATAACCGCCGATCAAATCTCGCTAGCGGATGATGTTATGTTTTATACGGCAAGTGGCGCGATGGGTGAAAATGTATTGCGATCGCTAAACCTACCGTGTGAAGTCGTCTATGAGCTTGAAACTCAGTCATCAGCGGATGATACAAAAAAAGTTATTCGCCTGTTGGCCGAACGTGTGGTTGATCTTATTGTATTTGCCGGTGGTGATGGTACGGCGCGAGATGTGCTCGATATATTGAGTCGTGAATTAAATTCAACGATTCCGGTTGTTGGCATTCCGGCTGGCGTAAAGATACATTCGGCCGTGTATGGTATTTCCCCTGTCAGGGCAGGCGAAGTAATTCGGCTTATTCTGGATGGCGAACCGATGTCACTGCATGATGCGCAGGTGATGGATCTTGATGAAAAGGCTTTTCGTGAAGGTCGCGTCGTTGCTAGTTGTTATGGTTATTTAAGCGTGCCTGTCGATGATACGCGCATGCAATTAATTAAACAGGGAGGCATCAATCATCAGGAGGTTGTCRTTCAGGACATTGCCACTGAAATAATTGAATCCATGCAGCTGGATGTTTATTATTTGATTGGATCCGGCTCGACCACGGCGGAGATAATGGCGCAACTGTCACTTGAAAATACATTATTGGGTGTCGATGTCGTTTTTAATCAGCAATTAATAATCAGTGATGCCGATGAGCAAACGATATTAACTACCATAAAAAATCATCATGCAAAAATGGTTGTAACCGTCATCGGCGGGCAGGGACATGTCTTTGGTCGCGGTAACCAGCAGTTGAGCCCTAAGGTGATTACTGAAGTAATAAAAACTTCGAGTAGTCAGGCTAATATTATCATTATCGCTACCGATGAAAAATTGCGCTCTTTGGATAAAAGACCGATGATAGTGGATACCGGTGATAAGCATTTAGATAAACGCTTAGCAGGGCTGTACCCTGTCATTACAGGTTATCAGCAGAAAACGTTGTATAAGTTAAATCAGTAATAATAAAATAGCCATCGACATGGCGGTCAATACACAAAGTCAAATTATCAATACAGGTAGGTTAATAGAATGCAAGATGTGGAATTCGTCAATGGTCTAATCGATTTTATAAAGAAATCGCCGACACCTTTTCATGCCGTAAAAACCATGACTGAACTATTAGAACAGTCAGGTTTTGTGCGTTTGCACGAAAATGCGTCGTGGCAGATAAAGGATAAACAGCAGGTTGCACGTTATTTTGTTACCAGAAATGATTCATCCATTATTGCTTTCCAGCTCAATCAATCATTGGTCGAAAACGGAATGCAAATGGTGGGTGCGCATACGGATAGCCCTTGTTTGAAGGTTAAGCCCAACCCTGAGATTATCAAAAATCAGTACCTGCAGCTGGGTGTTGAAGTATACGGTGGTGTTTTACTTAATCCATGGTTTGACCGAGACTTATCTCTGGCCGGCCGTGTGAGTTATCTAAATGAAGATGGCGATATTGCACATCAGTTAATCGATCTGGAAAAAGCCATTGCGATCATACCGAGTCTTGCTATTCATCTGGATCGAGAGGCCAACGAAAAACGGACAGTGAATAAACAACAACATTTACCACCTGTCCTGATGAAGTTGCCACGTAATGATAGTGACGCAGGTACTGATGCAACAGTTGATTTTAAAGACATGTTGTTGAAGATACTTTGTGCCGAAATGGAGCGTGCAGACACTTATTTAAGTCCTGCAACAAAAGTACTCGATTATGAATTAAGTTTCTATGACGTACAGTCACCAGCGGTCATTGGTTTACATGATGATTTTATAGCAGGAGCACGTCTCGATAACCTGCTGAGTTGTTACACAGGATTAATGGCGTTAATCAGTGGTGAAAATCAAAACAGTTTATTAGTCTGTAACGATCATGAAGAGGTCGGCAGTATGTCTGCGGTGGGCGCACAGGGGCCGTTCCTTAAATCGGTATTGCAACGTCTTACTGACGGTGATGAAAATTATGCACGTATGATAGCCAGCAGCATGATGATCTCTGCCGATAATGCCCATGGTGTGCACCCGAATTACGCCGATAAACACGATGCTAATCATGGTCCGGTATTAAATAATGGCCCGGTGATTAAGATCAATGCAAACCAGCGCTATGCCAGTAACAGCGAGACCAGTGCCATATTTAAACAACTGTGTCAGCAAGCGGATGTGCCAGTACAATCGTTTGTGGTGCGCTCAGATATGGCTTGTGGCAGCACGATAGGATCCATAACGGCAAGTGAAATAGGTGTAAAAACAGTCGATGTAGGTGTGCCTACGTTTGCCATGCATTCGATACGTGAGTTAGCAGGGCGTTGGGATGCCTATTATTTATACCGTGTTTTAAAACAGTTTTTTAAGTAAAGGGCACCTCTATTAACTGCTTATGTCCTCTGCGTGACCTGAAGCATGCCTATATGCCTATATGTCTATTTGGGCAAGGCGTGAGCCGCCGCAGAATGGTTATTCCATTCTCTAGGTTCACAACGCGGCAGATGTATGCTTCAGGTCGCGCCCTACGGGGCTTTAGCCCCGACTYAGACTCAGCGTTGCACTTTCTTGATATGCAATGAGCATGGCTTCAAAAATGCGCCTTGATTCTGAGCCGGGGCTAAAGCCAGAGGGCACAAGCAATTAATAGAGGTGCCCTTAAAAGGCAGTAAATACTTTTCTAAGAGTTTTTTTGCCCAGCGAAGCATTTTAGAGTAATAGTCATATATACTTAAATATAATTGAACTTTATACCATAAGTTATTGAAATAAATAGAATGCGCGTACTTAAGAAGTCACATAAACTCGAAGCTGTCTGTTATGACATTCGTGGTCCTGTCCACCGAGAAGCGCGTCGGTTGGAGGAAGAGGGTCATAAAATCCTGAAATTAAATATTGGTAATCCAGCGTCTTTTGGTTTTGATGCGCCGGAAGAAATTGTCCAGGACTTGATCCACAACGTGCCTGTATCGCAAGGTTACAGTGATTCACGAGGTTTGTATTCAGGCCGCAAAGCGGTGATGCAATATTGTCAGCAAAAAGGTATTAGCAATGTTGATATCAATGACGTGTATCTTGGTAACGGTGTCAGTGAGCTCATCGTGATGTCGATGCAGGCTTTGATAAATAACGGGGATGAGATTCTTATTCCTGCACCAGATTACCCACTGTGGACGGCGGCTGTTAGTCTTTCTGGTGGTAACCCCGTACATTATCTGTGTGATGAAGCATCGGACTGGTATCCAGATATCGCTGATATCGCGTCTAAAATTACGGATAAAACACGTGGAATCGTACTTATTAATCCCAATAATCCGACCGGTGCGGTTTATCCTGAAGCAATATTACAGAGCATCATTGATCTTGCCAGAGAACATGATCTGATCGTTTTTTCTGATGAGATTTACGACAAAATTCTTTATGATGATGCGAAACATATCTCTACGGCATCTCTTTCGGACGATGTTTTTTGTATAACCTATAACGGTTTATCCAAAGCTTATCGGGTCGCAGGGTTTCGTGCGGGCTGGATGGTTATCAGTGGTGATAAACTCCATGCTACTGATTACATCGAAGGTATAGAACTGCTGGCATCGATGCGGCTTTGTTCTAATGTCCCTGGACAACATGCCATCCAGACAGCATTAGGTGGCTACCAGAGTATCGACGAACTTGTAGCACCGACAGGTAGGCTGTGTCTGCAACGTAATCTGGCGCATGAGATACTAACGTCGATTCCAGGTATAAGCTGCGTTAAGCCTAAAGGGGCCATGTATCTATTTGCCAGGCTGGACGAGAAAAAATTCAACATCAAAAATGATGAAAAAATGGTCCTGGATTTATTACAACAGGAAAAAATTCTCATCGTTCATGGCTCCGCATTTAACTGGCCGAGTACCGATCATTTTAGAATCGTATTTTTACCGCATGTCGATGAACTAGATAAGGCTATGCATTCCTTAGAAAAGTTTTTCTCTCACTATAAACAATAACGTCTACAAATAAGATGCGTGCTCACGATGACTGACGATGTTTTGGCTGAGCGCTTACGAAACGTCCAGCATAAAATTAAGCAATGTGCAGAAAAAGCCGGCCGTGACGTTCGTGATATTCAACTTATAGCCGTCTCCAAGACACGCTCTTTGATAGAAGTTCAGCAAGTCGCTGCGCTGGGTCACACCTGCTTCGGAGAAAACACGATTCAGGATGCAATGACCAAAATCCCTTCTTTTGAGCTAGAAGCAGATTGGCATTTTATCGGCCATTTACAATCCAAAAAGGCGGGGAAATTACCAGGTTATTTTCAGTGGATACATTCTGTAGACAGTATCAAGCTGGCGCAAAAATTATCTACGGCCATGAACAACCATACCCGTAGTGCTGTTCTCAATTGTTTGATTCAGGTAAATGTAACGGGTGAAATATCAAAATCCGGCTTATTACCTGAGCATGTGATGGGTTTCTTAAGTGATTTGTTAAATCAAAAACTACCGTGTTTGCAGTGGCGTGGATTGATGACCATCGGTATACGAGGTGATGAGCAACAGACTCGACAAGCCTTTGCACAATTAAAAAAATTACAACAAGACTGTCAAAAGGCATTTAATTTAACCGAATTTAATCAACTTTCGATGGGTATGAGCGACGACTATGGCCTGGCCATCGAAGAGGGTTCGACCATGGTTAGAGTAGGAACGTCGATATTTGGTGAACGATAATCATGTCAGGAATAGGCTTAAGTTACACTGATGATATTTCGATCTAGTTCGCTGTACCTGGCCAATATTAATCTTAGGGCGTAAAAAATCCGTGTCATGAGAGTGACACGGCTTTTGATGTAGCGAAGAAGCGTAAAGCTTATTTGGCTTCAGTCACTGGAGCCGTAGCAGCAGCTGCTGGCGCTACTGCAGGAGTAGCTTGAGGTGCTGGTGCGTAACCGTTGTAATAACCGTTAGAACCGTTGTAGTAGTTATTACCTTTGTGGTCAGAGTTACCTTTACCATTTGCATTGCCGTTACCCGATGCTTTCATGCCGAAAGAGAAAGAACCATCGAACTCGCCAGCGCCGTTACCTTTACCATTTCCAGCATTGTTCATGTTGTTGTTGCCATTGTAAGCACCGTTAGATCCATTGTAACCGTTCGCGCCATTGTAGTTGCCATTGTTAGCGCCGTTACCGTTACCATTGCCGTTACCCGATGCTTTCATACCGAAAGAGAAAGAACCGTTGAACTCGCCAGAACCATTGCCGTTACCCGTACCATTCTGTGAACCGTTGTTGTTCCAGTTAGAGTTGTTGTTGTCACCACCACCGAAGAAAGGCATGTTCCAGCCAGCAGTCGCAGCAGTAGATATTGCTAAGATAGTTGCAGCAGCAAGCGTTTGTAGTGTTTTCATTGTTAAATCCTCAAGGTTGTTTGATACAGCAATATTAAAATAATTCGTTGATACGTTCGGTCTCTACGACCAGTGATCGGAAGTATATTATAAAATACTAATATTATCAATAGGTAATTAAGAATCAAGCTTAATAATAGTTCTAAGATATTGATTTATTTAATATTATTAAATTAACAAGCTTTAAGGTTTGATGCTGTTTACGTATTCTAGCAAGTTTTCGAGCACGACTAGCTGGCTGCCAACGGTGTCAGGAGCTTGTTGTATGGTTTCAATTTCAGCCAACAATTGATTCATCGTTCGATGTGAGGTTGCCGGGTTAGTGAACTTGTCATGGCGATATTCATTCCATTGTTTTTGTTCTTCAGTATTAAGCGTATCGGGGTAATTACGTGCGCGAAAACGAAACAACATTTCTTCCAGGCGTTGGTCATCAAAATTAAAATGCAGCTTAGCCAGCTCCGTAACCTTCGTGTTACGGATTTGATCGATACGTTGGTTATCATCACGACTAAAAAATCCACCAGAATAAAGTTGCCCGTCAGGGTCTTTAATTTCCGGGAAATCGCTGTGTTCGAAAATGGATACTGTTTTAGCCGCAAAATCATCGATATGTTGGAGTATCAGCTCGCGATGTTGTTGGCAAGTATCGACATTTATATCAAGGCGATTAGCTGCGTTATTATCCATGGTTTTTAGTGGCACGATAATGGGGCACTTATTAATATGTATTTGTTTTAAAGGTACACGTTGTACGCCTTCGGGTAGTTCAACAGCTGGTGTATAGAGTCTGGCGGCTAATTCTTCGGCGTCGGCATCAAAAAATTCTTCGGGATGTRTGTTGAGGTCATASACGATAAAACCRTTTTTATTRACAGGRTGCTGRCAKATGGGCATRACCATAGCRATGGCGCCTCGTTCTGCGGAGTAGCGTGACGACACATGCAGAATGGCTTCGTGGGTACGCAGGTTGATGTGTTGACTAACTTCCTTTTTTTTACGCATATTGTAGATGTAATCAAAAAGCTGCGGTTGTTTCTCTCTAATGAGTTTTGCCATGGCGATGGTTGCGTATACATCCGACATAGCATCATGTGCAGCTTCATGTTTAATATTGTTGGCTTTGGTCAATAGCTCCAGGCGGATGCTGGGGCGACCATCCTGCTCGGGCCAATGGATGCCATCCGGTCGTAATGCGCGGGTCAGACGTACCGTATCGATGATATCCCAGCGTGAGTTTCCATGTTGCCACTCGTGTGCATAGGCATTGAAAAAATTGCGGTACAGTGTGTTTCGGGTAAATTCATCATCGAAGCGGATATTGTTGTAGCCAGCGACGCAGGTGCCAGGCGTGGAAAATTCTTTGTGGATGGTAGAGATAAACTCAACTTCATTAATGCCATTGGCCAAAGCTTTTTGTGGTGTGATACCGGTGATAAGGCAGGCATATGGGTCGGGTAGGCAATCATCGGCGGGTTTACAATACAGTGTTAGCGGGTCGCTGATGATGTTCAGGTCTTCATCGGTACGGATACCGGCGAACTGCGACAGACGATCATAACGCGGGTCGATACCAAAAGTTTCGTAGTCGTACCAATAGATTGTATTTGCCATAGTCATCCTTTGTTATTACATTAGCTAGTCTTGGTTGTGTTTAATGAGATTCTAACTCACGTAATAGTGGGATGGGTATCTGGTTTGGATTGGGCAAAATACGGAGGCAAAAAAATGCCACCGAGACACCATCCCTGGTGTGTCGATGGACTTGTTGCTGCTGATTACTTAGAGAAGTTGATCGGCAATCAAGTCGCCGATACCTGCAGCGAGTTCGGCGGGATCGAGAACGTTAAAGTTYWMSWSAWAWMRSWKRMSAWYCRAAMTSSYWTARRSCRWKWWWRRYRKSRYYYSTAYWSTGWRMCMKRCMSSSTMYRSMKWGRKTMTYWRMKMTMGTCCCNNRKYWRYYKMMWSTWWWSCGGTATTGATTGCTGATTCCACGGGTAGTGCATCAAATATCTGCTGTGCACTAATTTTGATATTGCTGCTTATTTCGATATTATCTACATTATCCAGTGCCAGTTTGATTTTGTCCGCACTGAGTTTTGGTATCACGGGTTTTGTAATCGTTTTATTGTAAACAGTGATTGTGCCCACAAGCGGAAACTTATGTGAGATCGTTATTTTCTTGCTAAATGTACGTGCGTTGTACGCTTTTTGTAGGGCACTTTTAATCGCAGCACGGAAGATATCGTCATTAGCCTGTTTCGCTATGTTTTTCRATATGGTTAAGGCACTTACGATGGGTTTGATAGCATCGGCTGCAATCTTTCTGGCGACTTCACCTTTATCATTGCCGAGCTTGTTTTCGTCGACTAATGGATCGAGTGGATTTGTACAGATGATGGCACAGACTTCATAATTATTTACATAATTAACAACAGCGGTATCTACAGCATTACGTACGGAACCCGGAACAGCGTTGATGGCAGGGAGAGCCGCATCGACGATAGCGGGTATTGCTGTACGTAAACCATTCAGGCTAAGTTCTAACTCAAAATTAGCGGTTGCTTGTTGCAGACTATCAAATGCATCTTGTAACTCATCGAGTTTATTGTCGAGTGCAGTCGTTACCGTATCTCTGATGCCACCTGAGAAATCGGCGTAGACATCGATTTTGACCTCGACGAGGTTATCACCGAAAACAGCACTAATCCCCATTTTTTTGTCACCGCTGCCGACGGTGCCTGCTAACGTTACCGCATCAGGTGTAAGTTCCATGCTGCCTGTCAGTGTGGCTTTTGGCAACAATGTTTCAAAAGTCGAGCTTAAAGTGGCATTAAATTCGCCCTTGCCATTAACAAACCAGTCGCCAACCGTTTCTGTTGCAGGTACAAACTGAAACCAGGAAGGAACCCAGCTAATGTCTGGCGCAATGACTGTCTGCATCGCCATCTGCTGGCGATCTAGTCCAACATCAAGTGTTGCGCTGGTCTTTGCCAGGTCAAAAGAGAATAAGCCGATACCTAATACACTGAGTGCAAATTCGGCATCACCATTAATGCCCATTTTATATTCGATAGGAGAGGCGAGAGGGTCACTCAGATCAATTTCAGTATAGGATGGCTGATGAGTAATCCGAGTACCACTGATAGTTAACAAATCGAATATTTTTATTCCCAGACTGAATGAACCTTTTTCGAGACTATGACCGTCGAAGCTATCGAGTTCAGGGTAATCGAGCTGTGGTACAAAAGGAATSNTAAMMAWTAKYRRRCMGTCCAACACCTGCTTCGCCGACAAAAGGTATGGCGGCAAAATAATAAGTGAATATATCTGCTGGATCGGTAATCAATACGATTGCGCCACTTAAAGGGGTCGCTAAAGTTATCGAATCAAAAGTACCTGGGCTGCTGGGGTCACCGATAGTGACATCGAGGCTTTGGCTGAAATAATAAACAAAATAAAGAAAGTCATCTTTCAGGGTTATGCCGAGGTCAGGGTTGGCATTGATTTCAGCACCGGTAAATAAACCAACGGTGGTTTTTACCGCAGCATCGATCGACAGGTTATCTGAGATCTCTTTTGGTACGATGGTTTCACCCACCAGATCAATCAAGTTACCTTCGGCATCAAATGTTAGTTGCAGGTCGGCATCTTCAAAACGTTTTTCTTCGCCACCGATGTTCATCACCAGTGTGCCCTGTGATTGAAAGCCATCAGCAGTAGGTGTCATTATGCCTTCGCTGGTGAAGTTTTTTCTATTTAGCAGTATAGGTTGGACTTCGACAGAGAGGGTTAGTGATGCAGCGGCTTTACCGTCTGAAACAGTAATCGTGATATCCGGATTTTTACCGTAATCCGTTATTTCGGGTGTGCCAGACAGTGTTCCATCGAACGTATCAAAATTTAACCAGTCAGGTTTATTGGTAATGCTGAAGCTGAGATTGTCGCCGTCATCATCGGATGCGGTAGGGGTAAATACATAGGCATGCTCGGCACGTATGCTGACTGCAGGGTTACCTTCTATTATCGGTATGTTATTAATACCCCCACTGTTTGAATCGCCACTTTCTCCACCGCTACATGCGCTGAGAATTCCTAAACAAAGAACCAAGGTTAAAAGTACGAGTCTTTGTGTTAAAACGTTTGCTTGATTGTTCATGACATTTTCCTCTTATATAGTTATTTGTTGCTAGGATAATAAAAGCGATAGTTAGAACCATTATGTAACATGGTGAAATTAGTTTTAACGCTGTCGGTTGGCATATTGGTTACTTGTAACTGAGGGATAGAACTAAATCCCCATTCGTAATCATTGCTGGCGGCATTGAAGCCAAACTGATACAGGGTATCAATCTCACCGGTTTTGCCTGTGTATAAGCGATAGGTGCTACCATCGTGTAGCACTGCCCAACGGTTCAGGTCGGCATCATTTGGTGCAAGAGTAATGAATAATGTGGCGATAGAATTAAAGCCAAATTCATAGTTACCGCTTGTTGAGTTATAGCCAAATTGGTACATGACAGTATTATCATTTTGACGTTTCATATAAAGACGGTAAGTTGTACCATCATGCAACATGGCAAACCGGTTAGTGTCAGCGTCTGTGGGTATCCCCGTGAGTTTTAGCTCAGGTATAGAATTAAACCCGAACTCATACTTTTGTGTGGCTGCGTTATAACCAAATTGATAAATAGTATCGTGACTCGCCTGTTTAAAAAAATACAGGCGATAGGTCGTGCCATCATGTAGCATGGCAGAACGTGAGAAATCAGTGTCTGCTGGAGCATTAATAAAAGGAATGTTGGGAATTGAGTTAAAACCAAAGTCGTAGACTGTTCCGCCAATATATGCGGCTTGATTTAATGAGTTTGGAATAACGGTATCTGTAGTAGTGGAACCTGTGTTGGTCGTCGGTGTTGATTCAGTAGCGCCCGTGCAGCCACTAATAGTCAGAGCACATGTTAGCGTAATGGCCAATGTCAATAAGTCTAAGGGTTTCATAATCTTTTCCAATTATTATTATTTACGTACCATCATTATTTGCCTTTCTTGCCGAAGCCACAAAATCAGATTAGAATCATTTCGGTATCAGATCAGTATCAGTAGGATGGTGAGTCAC
This sequence comes from Gammaproteobacteria bacterium, assembly GCA_002401185.1. GTDB lineage: Bacteria > Pseudomonadota > Gammaproteobacteria > SZUA-229 > SZUA-229. The sequence continues at coordinate 20,223 of NVSH01000017.1, forward strand.
TGTGAAAGACGGTAAAAAAAAATTAGCCGCTGGCGGTAGAGTTTCACTGGATCGTGATGTTTTACTGAACTTACGTCGTCAGAAAGGTTACAGTCAGGAGCTGGTAGCGTTTATGTGTGCCGAGCAGCGCTTGTGTGTCTCGATTGCGTCGATAAAAAGAGCAGAATTGGGTAAGAATATCCTGTTTCGAACGGCACGAAATATCGCTCAGTTTTTTGATGTAGAGATCAATAGCCTGATTGCCAGTAACGACGCCCCAGCTGTAGTCCCCATCGCACACAATAGTCATTTCACCATAGCTTCTAAGCGTGATATCGTGGTTTTGTCGTGTGAGTTGTTGCATTCGGATAACAGCCTCTTGTCTGATATCGAAAACTGCTGGCGCTCAAGTTGCGAATCTGCCGCTGAATTAGCCGGCAAGTATTATCAACTCAGTAATACCCGTGCAGCTTTTTTATTTGGTGGTGAATCGTTGATGGGTTACGAGCATTTTCAAGCAATGCAGCTAGTGGCTAGCCTGGTTCAACACTTGCGCGTGAAATACCCTAATGAAGGCGCGATACACAGTATTGTTCATTATCACGAGATGTTACCCAGCGATGAAAATCCGGTGTACCCTGAAAAGAATGTAGTCAATGTTATGACAGAATCATGGCTCATTGATAAGGCGCTGAAAAAACATACCGAGACAGATTTATTATTGGTCACTGAGTTAGTAAAACAGGGTCTGGGAACAAATTTTTTATTCAGTGCCTTTGATATGACAGATGTTGAAAGTGAACAGACATTATGGCGTGTCAACGTGGGTGAGACGGTTTCAGCTGAGGTCAAAGGTTTTATCGGGCGCGCCTTACAACGTCGACAGTTCGAAGCGGCAGTCGAATCGGTATTTGCTTATAATGAAATGCAGCTTATCTACATCAGCGGTATGGCAGGAATAGGGAAGACACGATTACAGGAAGAGTTTTTTAACTACGCCAGCAACATGGGCATCGAATGTCATCGTACACATGTACTCGATTTTGGTGTCGAACAGAATCAGATGGCGATTCCGAAATTGATACGCTCTATTCTACGCCTGTCGGCAGATGATACTAACCTGAGCTATGAACAGCTGAATGCCCGTTTTGGTGGTGAGGTCTGTGAACAGCAAGATCTGCTTTTTTTATACAGTTGGCTTGATTGGCCATTAACAGGTAAAGCATTATCCATTTTCCATACCATGAACCACGAAGTTCGCACTGCAGGGCTGAATAAAGTAGTGGAAAACATTATTCGAAATACAACGCAGAAGGCACCATTGTTACTGTGTATCGAAGATATGCACTGGGCTAATGATGATCTGCTCGACAATATTCAACAGTTCGCCGAAGCACTTAAAGATTCCCCCGTTTTGTTGTTGTTAACCTCACGTAAAGAAAATGATCCGCTACAAAATAAGTGGGTATCCGCATGGGCCGACCTACCGATGTTGGTTATGAACCTTTCACCGTTGCGAAATGCTGAAGCAAATCAGTTTGCTGAATACTTTCCTGACGTTACTGATGATTATAAGCAGCGATGTATTGAGCGTGCTGAAGGCAACCCGCTGTTCCTGGAACAACTGTTGTGTGACCGGCGTTTAAAAGACGGAAGCCTGCCTCATACGGTGCAGACACTGGTGGCGGCAAGACTGGAAAGCCTGCCGGTGACGTATCAGAGTGCCGCGCGCGCTGCTTCGGTGCTAGGGCAATGGTTTACGGTGGAGGCGTTAAACTTTGTATTACAGGTGAAAGATTTCGATATTCGACCACTGGTCAAACATTACCTGATAAAGCCTGTGGGTGACCGGTATCAGTTTGTGCATGCATTGGTGCAGCAGGGTATCTATCAGACCATTACTGATCAAGCGTGCGCTGACCTACACCAACGTTGTGCAGACTGGTTTGAAGCTATCGATGTTTCATTGCAGGCGAGACATTTAACCAGAGCCAGAGCAGAAAATGCATTCGCGGTATACATCAAGGCAATTAATAAAAAAATTGACGTGCAAAATTTTGATGATGCAAATATCTTGTCGGATGAAGCGCTAGCTATCGATTATGTTGCCACTGATAAGTATGTACTGTGGTGCCTAAAAGGCGAAATCATGGACACTCGTGGCCAGACCGTGGAGGCAGTAGAGAGCTACAGAACCGCGCTGAAACATGCGCAGTCTGATATGCAGAAATTTATTCCACTCGTGGGTTTGGCAACCGGTCTTGATACCCTGGAAAACCATGATGAAGCACTGGCGGCATTGTTGGCAGCGGAGTCTTGCTTATCGGAAGAAACTAAAAATCTTCAACTGTCGCAAATTCATTACCTCAGAGGGAATTTTTATTTCCCCAAGGGACAGGTCGATGACTGTCGGCAGGAACATGCCAGTGCGCTTGACTATGCCCGTCTGGCAAAAGATGACATGGCTGAGGCTAAAGCGCTTAGTGGCCTTGGCGATGCAGCTTACGCACAAGGAAAAATGGTAACCGCATTCGACTATTTTAAGCAATGCTTAACTCTCTGCTCGATCAACACATTTGGAAAAGTCGAAGCAGCAAACCTATTTATGCTGGCTACTACACGTATCTATCTGAATGAGACTGAACAGGCTTTACAGGATGCGCTAGCGTCAGCAGAGCTGGCGTCTTCTGTCGGTCATAAACGTGCCGAGATAGTCTCTCGATTAACTGCCGCATGGGWGTTGCTGAGTATGCGAGCACTTGAGCCCGCTCGTCTACAAATTGAACAGGGTTTGCAGTTGGTAGACGCCATCGGCGCACATCGCTTTAAGCCTTTTTTATCTGAGTCRTTAGCGCGCTACTATTATGCGAGTGGCGACCATGAGAGAGCGCAATTACTGATTACTGAAGCGTGGTCTGACGTACAGAAACAAGGTATCGAAGAGTTTATAGGTCCCTGGGTAGTAAGCACCTATGCATTGATTAGCGATGACCACGAAAAGGCAGGAAGTTTGTTAGATGTCGGTAGGAAGTGGTTAACAAAAGGCTGTATTGGTCACAATTATTTTCGCTTTTACGCTAACGCGATTGAATCTAGTCTGCAGCGAAAAGACTGGTCAGCATTAAGCAGATATATCAGTGATTTTAAAGCATATACAAAAGATGAAGTTACCCCCTGGTCAGAATTTAAGATTGAAAGGGCGGAGTTAATTGCAGAAGCCGAACAGTGTGAATTGGCAAATGGCACATATGACGATTTAATACGTCGATTGCATGCACTGAAATCAAAGGGTGAAGAGGTTGCTTTTAATTATTCACTGATACGCATTGATGATGCTATCAATCTTTTGCAAAGTAACTCGACCTGCTAGAGAAACTCTGATTTAACAGGGCATATTATCTTTGCCACTCGTTCCGCCTGATGCCAGCACTCTTCATGCAACCCAGAACCAAGACTCCAGCCACCGCCGAAGAAAAGCTTATCAGCCGTCTTATGATAATGTTGTAAATTTTGTTGAGCGATAAAACATTTTTTGTCGATCAGGTTGTGTTTAAAATGTGTGATAGCAGGTTTGCCCGCAGCTATCCGCCCGTAGTGCGTATTATTTTCACCGCTGATCATAAGCTGTGGCAACTCTGAGCGTAGGCTCTCTGATACCTTGTTGTTTTCCACACATTTTAAAATAAACTGTTGGGGTATTTCGCGTTGCGGATTAAGCGTGATAAAAAATTGAGGCAAGCCGACCTGATTATATTTATACATTTCGTCTTGTGTTTCACCGGCATCATTCTGATGACGGTTACATAGATAGGTCATGCTATAAGGTTTAAGTGAACATCCTTTACGGATGAGTACATTGTAGGATCGGTTCAATTCCTGCACCATTGGAAGTTCTAACGGAAACTACAAACGATGGAAATGCAAACGCAT
>NVSH01000018.1 GCA_002401185.1 Gammaproteobacteria bacterium
ATTACACCACTCACTTTATCGCCCTTGTTATGGGTTGCAAAGAATTCATCCCATGGATTAGCCTTACACTGTTTCATACCCAAAGAGATACGACGACGATCTTCATCGATGTCAAGAATCATTACTTCTTTCTCTTCACCTAGAGTAACGATGTTTGCAGGGTTAACGTTTTTATTCGTCCAGTCCATTTCAGACACGTGAACAAGGCCTTCGACACCATCTTCGATTTCAACAAAACAACCGTAATCTGTAATGTTGCTGACTTTACCCCAAAGGCGTGAACCTTCTGGATAGCGACGTGCAATCTCAGCCCATGGATCGTCACCAAGCTGCTTGAGTCCAAGTGATACACGTGTTTTCTCTTTATCGAACTTAAGCACCATAACTTCAATTTCTGTGCCCACTTCAACAATCTCTGAAGGATGACGAACGCGTTTCCATGCCATATCAGTGATATGCAACAAACCATCGATGCCGCCAAGATCAAGGAAGGCACCATAATCGGTAAGATTTTTAACGATACCTTTAAGAGATTTACCTTCTTCAATGCTGTTGAGCAATGCTTCACGCTCTTCGCTGTACTCGTTTTCAACCACTGCACGACGAGAAACAACAACGTTATTACGTTTCTGGTCCAGTTTAATAATTTTGAATTCAAGGTCTTTGTTTTCCAGGTAAGCGGTATCACGCACTGGGCGAACATCAACGAGTGAGCCCGGCAGGAATGCACGGATATCACCCAATTCAACGGTGAAGCCGCCTTTAACCTTACCGGTAATAATACCGGTAATAATTTCTTCGGCTTCAAATGATTTTTCTAATGTAATCCATGCTTTAGCACGTTTGGCTTTTTCACGAGACAGACGGGTTTCACCGTAACCATCTTCAACCGCTTCTAATACCACTTCAACTTCGTCGCCAATGCTAACTTCTAATTCACCTTGTAGGTTGGTGAACTGGCTAACAGGAATAACACCTTCAGATTTCAAACCCGCAGATACGATAACGTATCCATCAGCGATATCAGCAACCGTACCAAGGATAACGTTGCCGGCACTCATATCAGTTTGAGCTAGACTTTCTTCGAATAATTCTGCAAAACTTTCAGACATAATAATTTTAGATTGTGTGTTTATTTACCGATGAAAAAATTCACCCTAATCAAGAGTGAATGACAGTAAATGGGAACACTGTTAAGTTAATAATATGACCTACCCTGTGATAGATCCCGTTTAATGTGAACAGTAACAATACGACTTGTCTCTATCAACGATTAAGTTTTATTAATCAAGATGTAAGAATCAAGCAATACTGACTCGTTGTAATACCCAGCTCATGACTTCATCAGTCACCTGTTCGATAGTGAGCCTGGTTGTATCGATAACGATTGCATCTGAAGCGGGCTTCAGCGGGGCTGTCTTCCGATTCATGTCACGATCGTCACGCTGACGCAACGCTTCAACAAGGGACGAGAGACTAACACCTATTCCTTTGTCTTTCAACTGCTTATAGCGTCTTTGCGCTCTTTCTTCAGGACTGGCTGTAAGATAAATTTTTAATACCGAATGAGGAAAAACTACCGTACCCATATCACGACCATCAGCCACCAACCCCGGAGCCTGTAAAAACGCACGCTGCCGGGCTAGCAATGCGTCTCGTACGAGTGGAATCGTCGCAATTTGAGATGCTATTGCCCCGATTTTTTCATTTCGAATGATCCCAGTAACATTTTCACCATCCAGTAAAATAACTAAATGATGATTTTCCTGCAGGTAAGACACCGATAAATTACATGCGATATCAACCAGTTGAGACTCATCAACAGTACTTACTTCACGTTCTGGAAACTTCCGAGAAAACTGTAATGCAGTGATTCTGTATAACGAGCCACTATCCAGGATATGCCAGCCTAGATGTTCAGCGACGGCTAGACAGATTGTGCCCTTACCAACCCCGCTGGGGCCATCAAGGCAAATAACTTGGCGTGAATTTTCAGTCATACATTTTAGTATTGAAAAAAATTGAACCACAAAGGAACAGAGAAATTATTAACTGTTTTTCTCTGCGCCTCTGTGGTGAGAAAGTAGTTTACTTTATTCATCGACAACCTTAATCGATAGTCCACAAGACGCTACTAATTCAGCGAAACCCGGAAACGAGGTATTTACTGTTTCACAATCTTCGATATGAATGTCACCACTGGTACACAATCCTGCCATCGCAAAAGCCATCGCAATACGGTGGTCATCATGGCTATATACCGTACCCGACCCTATATCACCGCCCTGAATAATCATGCCGTCATCCGTGGCCTGTGCATTAACCCCTAGTACCTGCAAACCATCCGCCATCACCTGTATACGATCACTTTCCTTTACGCGCAACTCTTCTGCGCCAGTGACAACGGTTTGCCCCTGTGCACAAGCCGCAGCAACAAATAAAACCGGAAATTCATCGATGGCTAATGGCACCAGAGATTCAGGAATATTGATGCCTTTTAAATCAGCGCTCTGCACACGGATATCGGCCACCGGTTCACCGCCCACTTCTTTTTCATTAGACAAGCTGATATGCGCGCCCATAAGTTGCAATATCTCGATGACCCCTGTGCGCGTCGGATTCATACCAACGTGCAGCAAGGTGATATCTGAATCTGCCGCGATGCTTGCTCCCACCATAAAAAATGCAGCGGATGAAATATCTGCCGGCACATCGATATCGGTCGCGATCAATTTCGCCGGACCGTCGATACAAACGGTGGAATCGGTAACCTCAACGTCACAACCGAACGCTGTTAACATCCGCTCGGTGTGGTCGCGCGTTACTGCCGGTTCAGTCACACAGGTTTTACCCGTGGCATACATACCTGCCAGCAAGCAACATGATTTAACCTGCGCGCTCGCCATCGGCATCTGATAGTGAATACCCGTTAAAGCCTGATTACCGTTAATTTTCAACGGTGGTTTACCGCCATCAGCAGCATCTACTTTCGCACCCATCATTGACAGTGGGTCAGTAACACGTTTCATCGGCCGCTTTGACAAAGAAGCATCACCTGTTAACTTGACATCAAACTGCTGGCCAGCAAGCAGGCCAGAAAGTAGGCGCATGGACGTTCCTGAATTACCCAGGTCCAGTGCATGTGCAGGTCGTTTTAAACCATGCATACCAACACCTTCGATGGTCACCTCGCCATTTAGTGGGCCTTCGATATGCACACCCATTTGCTGAAATGCACGCAAGGTGTTCAAACTGTCCTCGCCTTCGAGAAAACCACTGATGTGACTGGTACCTTCAGCCAGTGAACCGAACATAATAGAACGATGGGAAATCGATTTATCCCCCGGTACTCTAATAGAACCTTGTAACCCTGGTCTATTCAGACCGCCTTGTACTATGAATTTCATATGCAATAGAAGTAATAAATAATACCGTCATGTTGAGCGTGTGTAGAGTCCCTTGGCCATTAAAACCTAAGATCCCTGACAACCGATCGAGATAACCAGTAATTAGTGAGTAAATTTATCGCGGGTTAATTTTGCCTGTCGAAAAACTTCTAACAATTTTTCGCCGTCACCTGCTTCGAGCGCATTATATAACACATCCAGCTCATCCTTATARCGCTTCATCATWTCWAGRATCGGYTGTTKRTTRTTCAGRCAGATATCACGCCACATRGTYGGRTCRCTGGAAGCGACACGCGTCACATCACGAAAGCCACCTGCGGCAAAACGAAATACGTCTTCTATATCGTCCATATTTTTAAGACAATGCACTAAACAAAACGCCAACATATGTGGCAGATGGCTGGTCGCTGCCAAAATTTTATCATGATGTTCAGCATCCATAGTCTCAACAATAGCACCTGACTTTTGCCAAAGTGCAGACACTAAAGTTATCGCAGATTCATTCGTACTCATCGTCGGTGTTAAAATGACACGACGATTTTTAAAAAGATCCGAATTGGCGGCATCCGGCCCGCTCATTTCTGTACCCGCAATAGGATGACCAGCAACAAATCGTCTGACGACATGACCCTTAGAAAACACCTTCTCAGCTAATACTTGCACCTGTTGTTTAGCGCTACCGGCATCAGTAATGATTGCGGTGTTATTGCCCGCTCTGGTTAAGCCGATTGAAATCTGTTTAAAAACCGATTCAGTAGCCCCTAACGGTACAGAGACAAAGATGAGATCTGCATCTTCTACTGCCTTACTAATATCGGTTTCATATGCATCAATAATATTGAGTTGTTTAGCTTTTTGTAATGTCGTTTCACTGCGCCCAGCACCTGTAATATGTTTACAGGCATCCGCTTCTTTTAACGCCAAACTAAATGAACCACCAATTAAGCCGGTACCGATAACACAAAGTTTATTTATTAAAGTAGACATAGTCTTCCAATACTATCCTGAACAAATCAGCTTATACACTGCTTTAACGCGTCGATAAAACGCTGATTCTGTTGTTGCGTACCGATGGTGATTCTCAAGAACTCTGGCATAGCATAATTTGCCACCGGTCGTACGATAACACCTTGCGCTAAAAGCTTTTGATACAATGCCATGCCATCTTGTTTTACGTTCACCGAAATAAAATTGCCCATGGTCGGCAGGTAAGATAAACCCATCTCTTTAAAAACATTTTGCAAATAAGTTTTACCCGTATTATTCATCGCCACACTTTTCGATACATGATCGATATCATCCAACGATGCAATGGCCGCACTTTGTGCAATCAGGTTAGTATTAAAAGGTTGTCTTACTCGGTTCAATATATCAGCGATTTCAGGATTCGAAATTGAATAACCGATTCTCAAGCCCGCTAGCGCATATACTTTAGAAAATGTCTGCGTAACGACAAGATTAGGAAACTTCTTCAACCATTGTCCGATCGGCGGGCGGATAGCTTTATCCATATATTCTGTATAAGCCAGATCGAGAACGATGATGACATCATCGTCTATTTTTCCGAATAATTCTTCAAGAACAAACGGTGTTAACCATGTACCTGTAGGATTATTCGGGTTTGCGATAAACACGATACGTGTGGTTTTATCGATCCGCGAAAGTATCGCATCAGGGTCATGTCCCAATGGCATGCTTTCATGATTCAGTGGAAAGGCACTGGCCACATTGGCTTTCGCACCTACCGCTTGCACAACAATAGGATAAACGGCAAACGAATGTTCTGAGAATACCGCGGAATGCTGCGGCGTTAAAAACGCACGCGTTATTAATTCTAAAATATCGTTAGAACCATTGCCCAAGGTGATATTAGATACATCGACCTGATGTTTTTCCGCCAGCTTCTTACTCAGCGCGAACCCAGCACCATCAGGGTAATAGTTAATCGATGATACAATAGTTTCGATTGCCTTTAAAGCCAATGGACTAGGGCCTAAAGGGTTTTCGTTAGACGCCAACTTGATTACGTTTGAAATACCTAGCTCACGCTCCAGCTCTTCAATTGGCTTACCGGGTTGATAAGGCGTTAGTTGCTGTACACCTTTCGTTGCGAGTTCGAGAAAAGACTGCGCCATAATTAAAGAACTGCTTTAGGGTATGATCCTAAAATAGTTACCATAGCGGATGCTTTTTCGATTTCAGCTATCGCTTCCTGGACGTTATCGTCATCACGATGACCATCGATATCAATAAAGAAAACATAATCCCATACACCTCGACGTGATGGTCGAGATTCGATATTACTCATACTGATATTACGTTTYGCCAACGGTTTAAGTAGATTAAATAAAGAACCCGGTTTATTTTGTACAAATACCAGCAGACTGGTTCGATCATCTCCACTCGACGGTACTTTATGGTTACCGATAACAACAAACCGTGTGGTATTGTCAGGTTCGTCTTCGATGTCTGATTGCAAAATAGGAACATCATACAACTCAGCCGCCATACGACCGCCTATGGCTGCCGAAGCGTGACTGTCTTTCGACAGGATAAGTGCCTGGGCATTACTGTTCATCTCTATGCGTTCAACAGCAGGCAGGTATTTATCCAGCCAGCGATTACACTGTGATAGTGATTGCTGGTGCGCATAAACACGTTCAATCTGCTCCAGAGAATCGGCGTTACTCAACAGATTATGGCGAATACGAAGTGCAACTTCACCGCTGATCATCAAAGAAGATTTCATGAACAGATCCAACGTATGATTAATGACGCCAGCACTTGAATTTTCGACAGGCACAACACCAAAGTTTGCACTATCTGCCTCAACAACCCTGAATACTTCTTCGATACTTGCTACCGGCTGCGTCTCGATCAGGCTGCCAAAATGTTTTATCGCCGCCGAGTGTGTATAGGTACCCTCTGGCCCTAAAAAAGCCACCTTTAATGGTTTTTCATGTGCCAGACAGGCCGCCATGATCTCACGAAAAATGCCCGCCATACTCTCATTCGCTAGAGGGCCGGTGTTTCGCTGCATGACTGCGCGCAATACTTGTGCTTCACGTTCTGGCCGATAGAAGTGGCCAGTTTCACCTTGCTGCTGTTTAACTTTAGCAACCTGTGCCGCGCAGGACGCACGTTCTGAGACCAGATCCTGTATCGATAGATCTATCTCATCGATACGCTTTCGTATTGCGCTTAGTGGGTCTTTTTCAGTCATTAATTAAATACTTTACCAGATTAATAAAATTTAAAATATTTAACCACAGAGACACAAAGAACACAGAGGTTTTTTATATTGAGAGCTTTGCACGAAGCACAGGCGCATTTATACCCAATATTATATTTTCTTTGTAATCTTTCTGTCACTGAGGTAAGTTTTTAATTTTTTCTACACCTGCCGCGCTTTTAATACGCCTTCTATCGCGCTAAATTTTTCGATTAAATCATCTCCGATTTCCGACTCGATGTCCATTAAGGTGTAAGCGAGATCATTCCTGGATTCATTACGCATATGGTGGATGTTATAACCTGCATCACCGACTGCTGTAGAAATTTTTGCAATCATATCCGGCATATTTCTATGCACGAGTGCAACACGTGATTTACCACCACGTGGCAATTTTATCGTCGGGAAATTAACCGAATTTTTAATGTTGCCATTTTCAAGATAGTCCTTAATTTGATCGGCCACCATCATCGCACAGTTTTCTTCTGCCTCTGATGTAGAAGCGCCAAGATGAGGCAATGTGATAACACGGTCATTATTTTTTAATTTCTGCACCGGAAAATCACAGACGTATGCATTGAGCTTACCTGATTCAAGCGCAGCGAGAACGGCGTCATCATTTACGATGCCGTGACGTGCAAAGTTTAAAATCACGGCGCCATCTTTCATGGTAGCGATACGCTGGCTATTCATTAAATCACGTGTTGCATCGATTAGTGGAACATGAAAAGTAATAAAATCCGATTCACGGATTAACTGATCAACACTTTCCATCTCCTCTACATCCGATGACATTAACCAGGCATTTTTTACTGTAATGGTCGGGTCAAAACCGATAACACGCATACCTAAAGCAACCGCAACATTGGCGATTTGTACACCGATAGCACCGAGACCAACAACGCCCAATGTCCGGCCAGGTAGCTCATACCCAACATATTTTTTCTTACCCTCTTCCACGGCTTTATTTTGCTCTGCGTCCGAACCATTAACATTTTCAGTGTATTTCCAGGCCTGACAAATATTTCTACACGCCAATAACATACCCGCGATAACCAGTTCTTTTACTGCATTGGCATTGGCACCAGGGGCATTAAATACGACAATGCCCTGCTCGCCGAGTGGCCCGACAGGAACATTATTGGTTCCCGCACCTGCACGTCCAACAACTTTTAAATTTGACGGGATATCCATCGCATGCAAGTTATGCGAACGCACAATAATCGCATCGGGATTCTCGACATCAGAACTTACTGAATAAGAATCTGCAGGCAGTCGCTTTAATCCTTTATTAGAAATACTGTTGATGGTTTTAATGTGGAACATGAGCCTTCCCAAAATTTATTCTTTAAAATGAAGCAAAAATACTATGCTTGTGTTTTCTCAAAGTCCTTCATGAATGCAATCAATGCATCAACGCCCACTTCGGGCATCGCATTATAAATACTGGCACGCATACCACCGACCGACCGATGACCTTTTAACGAAGTAAGCCCTTTGGCGGCGGCCTGTTCAATAAACGCTGTATCTAAATTTGCATCCGCCAGAATAAACGGAACGTTCATCCACGATCGACAATGGACATCAACGGGATTACTGTAAAACGCAGAATCATCAATCGCCTTATATAGTTTTTCAGCCTTACGTTTATTAGTAGCTTCGATAGCTGACATACCACCTTGCTTTAAACCCCAAGCAAAAACCAACCCCGCAAAATACCAGCTATAAGTAGGTGGCGTGTTATACATCGAGTCATAATCTACGAAGGTTTTGTAATCAAACATGACCGGCATGTTTGCATCTGCATTACCGATGAGATCTTCACGCACGATAACAATGGTTAAACCTGCAGGGCCAATATTTTTCTGCGCACCTGCATAGATAACACCAAACTTAGATACATCGATGGCACGAGATAGTATGGTTGACGACATATCCGCGACCAATGGCACATCGCCCGTTTCAGGAATGTAGTCAAACTCGACACCAACGATGGTTTCATTCGGTGTGTAATGTACATAAGCCGCATCTGGGTCAAACTCAAGACTTGCGGCTGCAGGTACCGTGGTAAAATGACTGTTTGTGGTATCTGCTACCACATTAACATGACAATAACGTTTTACTTCGGCTACCGCCTTTTTAGACCACTGGCCTGTTAATAGATAATCGGCAGACTTTTTACCGTTAAGTAAATTAATTGGCACCATAGCAAACTGACTACTGGCACCGCCCTGTACAAACAGCACTTTGTAATTATCAGGTATCATCATCAACTGTCGCAGATTAGCCTCTGCTTTAGCCGCAATCGACATATAGTCTTTACCGCGATGACTCATTTCCATCACCGACACGCCGGTATTGTTCCAGTCCAGCATCTCAGCTTGCGCCTGCGCTAAAACTTCCGTTGGCAGTGCGGCTGGGCCAGCACTAAAATTATAGACTCTACTCATAAAGGTTTTTATTTTTAGAATAAGGGTAATTGAACACGCTTACATAAATATTTGTTATGTAAATTCACCGTAACAAATGATTTAAACTAAGCGATATATTAAATTAAGAAAGATGAATAAATATTTGATTTAAATAGATAAATCAATCTTCAGATGATTCATCTAGCGTAGCGTCATCAACATCATCAGAAAGCACTTCTATCTTTTCTATTTCAACCAGCTTCTCGCCTTTGGTCAGACGAATCAGTCGCACACCTTGTGTATTTCGACCCATTTGACTGACATCAGAAACAGCAATTCGAACCAAGGTGCCATTGTCCGTTATCATCATAAAGTCATTTTCTGGTTGCACCTGAACAGCACCCACAATCTTGCCATTTCGCTCATTGGTCTTGATTGAAATAACACCTTGACCACCACGTCCTTTTAGCGGGTAGTCATCGACGTTAGTGCGTTTACCAAAACCATTTTCAGTCGACGTTAAAATCGAACCTCCCTGCTCAACCTTTATCATTGCAATAACTTCCTGCTGGCCCGTTATACGTATACCACGGACACCGCCCGCTGTACGTCCCATACAACGCACATCAGTTTCAGAGAATCGAACGGCTTTACCAGAATCTGCCAGCAACATGATGTGATCACTACCATTGGTAATAACAACGTCAACCAGCTTGTCACCATCGCGTAATTCAATTGCTTTGATGCCCGACGTTCTCGGACGAGAGAAATTCGATAACGCCGTTTTCTTCACCGTACCCGAACTGGTTGCCATGAAGACAAAACGGTTCTCATCATAGTCACGTATTGGCATAACCGCATTGATACGCTCGCCCTCTTCCAGTGGTAGCAAGTTAATGATGGGTTTACCTCGAGAGCCACGCCCTGCCATTGGTAGTTGATAGACTTTTAACCAATACACTTTTCCACGACTGGAAAAACACAGCAAAGTATCGTGTGTATTGGCAACAAATAATTTATCGATAAAATCTTCGGTCTTCATCGAAGTTGCCGACTTACCACGACCACCACGACGCTGGGTATTATAGACATCCAGTTGCTGCGACTTGGTATAACCTTCACGCGAAAAAGTAACCACGACATCTTCTTCTGTAATGAGATCTTCCATGTTGAAATCAAGCTCATCTGCCATGATTTCACTACGTCGCTCATCAGCGTAATTATCACGAATCTCGTTCAACTCTTCACGGATAACTTCCAGCAACCGCTCAGGGTTTGACAAAATCTCGATTAACGCTTTAATAACGTTAAGTATCTGCTGGAATTCATTAACAATTTTATCTTGTTCAAGACCGGTCAAACGATGCAGTTTCAAATCAAGTATCGCTTGCGCCTGCACTTCTGAAAGATGGTAACCATCCTCTTTCAGACCGTAACACGGGTCCAGATTATCAGGACGAGAAGCCGTTAAATCTACGCCTTCGCCTGCATTATTTATGGCTCGAGAAACCATATCGTTGACAATGCCTGCTGGCCATATTCTCTTCAGCAGTCCCGCTTTTGCTTCAGCTGGGTTAGCTGATTTTTTAATCAGATCGATAATCTCATCGATATTGGCTAGCGCAACAGCAAGCCCTTCTAACACATGTGCACGTGCGCGCGCTTTGCGTAACTCAAAGAGTGTACGACGGGTAACGACTTCACGACGATGGCGTAAAAATGCATCAAGAATCTGTTTCAGATCTAATAACTGCGGCTGCCCGTCCACCAAGGCGACCATGTTGATGCCAAACGAAGACTGCATGGCCGTCTGTGAAAACAGGTTATTCAACAATACGTCAGCGACTTCACCACGTTTGATTTCGACAACGATACGCATACCGTCTTTATCTGATTCATCACGCAGCGCAGAAATCCCTTCGATTCGTTTTTCTTTGACCAGCTCAGCAATGCGCTCGATTAAGCGCGCTTTGTTTACCTGATAGGGTAGCTCAGAGACAATAATCGACTGCCGGCCCTTATCGTTTTCGATAATTTTGGCACGAGCGCGCATAATCATGCGACCACGGCCGGTCTTATATGCCTGGCGAATACCTTTAACACCATTAATAAATGCCGCTGTCGGTAAATCAGGCGCCGGGATATGTTCCATTAGTTCATCGATAGTCGCATCGGGATTATCGATCAATGCCAGGCAGGCACTTATCACTTCACCAAGGTTATGGGGCGGCATGTTGGTCGCCATACCCACAGCAATACCCGTCGAACCATTAATCAGCATATTAGGCACACGCGTTGGCATGACCACTGGCTCCGATTCAGAACCATCATAGTTTTCTGCAAAATCGACAGTTTCTTTGTCTAGATCAGCGAGCAACTCGTGTGCAATTTTTGACATCCGCACTTCGGTATAACGCATCGCAGCTGGCGCATCACCATCGACCGAACCAAAATTACCTTGGCCATCAACCAACATGTAACGTAGTGAAAATGGCTGCGCCATCCGGACGATAGTGTCATACACAGCCGTGTCGCCGTGAGGATGATATTTACCGATAACATCACCAACCACACGCGCTGACTTTTTATACGGTTTGTTGTAATCATTACCCAAAACATGCATTGCATAAAGCGCACGACGATGCACAGGTTTTAGACCATCTCTAACGTCAGGTAAGGCACGTCCAACAATCACGCTCATGGCGTAATCCAGGTAGGACTGGCGCATTTCGTCTTCGAGATTTATCGGTGTTATTTCTTTTGCAAATTCAGTCATTTAGGAAAGATTGTTAATTTTTAATTTAAGTTACATTGCCGCGTTTAATCGAACGTACTGAAGCCGATTTCCGGCCAAAAAAATAGCGCATTACTATGCGGCTTATCCAACGCTAAATACTAACACAAGCGACACTTAGCCGCAGCTTTAATCAGGCGGGAAAATGACTACTTCTGAAGCTTTCTTAAGACGTTTTAATTGCTTAAATTAATAAGCTTATTTTGCTCATCTGAGTGACGACTCATGGCGTGTTCGAGTACTGGAAAATGATGACCAAGGTATAGACAATAACCTAACCATTTATACAGGAAATGATTTAACTTCCATTTAACCTTTATCGCTTTTTCCGGGATATGATCAAACTGTTGACGACCATGCTGTAGATGACCCGTAAGCACTTCGAGTTGATTAGCATCGTGATAGACTCTGATAGTTAATGCCGGCTCTTCGAGTCGCTGCTCGCCTTCTTCAAAATAATAAGTTAAACAAAAGGTAGTGGTAAATTTTGTACGCTCTAATATGCGCACATGCAAACTTAAGCAACCGGGCAGATGCGACACCACGTTATCTGATATTTGAGAAATATCAGGAATCAACCTACGCAGCCGCATGTAATTGTTTTCGTAAAGATCCATCAAGTGTACGAAGCCATGTGGGTCGACATCTTCGCACCCATAACCTGTAAGACCTGGTTGTTTATAATTTCTCATGGCCTTTGTATTATAGTAAATTTACACACCTGAAACGTACTTTTTAGCTTATGACGCTCTGATTAATTCAGCGTGTTCGCAGCAGCCAGCGTTTCACTTTAGGAACCTCTGATTAATTAAATCTTATTTACACGTAAACTGCCATCATAATAAAAACACATAGCTAAAGCCAAACACAATAATTCTATGAATAGCCATAATACGTCACGCCGTACCGTTTTAAAATTACTATCTGGTAGCCTGCTAGGTAGCAGTTTTGGCTTGGCTGCAACATCCTGCACGCACAAGAAATTTTTCAACCCCGATGAAGATATATTACTATCTGGCAGCAATATTACCGATGACAAAAGTCTGCAAAACGCACTTATCGTTATCAACCTGACACAGAGCAAAAAAAGAATCATCAAGACTTCTTTTTTTCCTCATGGCGTTTGTATCGACCCTAACAACAAATACCGCATATTCTGTTTTGAAAAAAACAGCACGAATGCCTGTGAGATAAACCTTAAAAGTCTAAAGGTCACGCAATACTTTACTAGTACAAAAAACCATACCTTCTCCGGTCACGCTGCCTTTAGTGAAAATAGCAATGAAATCTACTGCATAGAAAACAATATAAACACACGACAGGGGGCCGTCATCGTACGTAACAGCGATACTTTCGAGGCAATAAAACGTTTACCAACACTCGGCTTATCCGCCAATGATTGTCATCTCATCGAAGCTCAGACACTGGTCATCAGTAATACGGGTCGATCCGAATCGGATTTTCATCAACCTTCACTGGTTTACATCGATCTGGAGACAGAGAAATTATTAAAACGAATTAAACTAGATGATAAAAACCTGAATTGCGGACATTTTGATATTACTGAAAAAGGTGATTTAGTCATCGCATCTGCACCTGTTTCATCACTTGACGAAACACTTTCAGGTGGCGTCAGCATTCAACCAGCCAACGAAAAACTAACAACGATGACACAACCTGAGCCGGTTATAAAACGGATGACGGGCGAAGCCTTGAGCATAACGATCAATAAGCAATACGATATCGTCGCAGTAACGCATCCGCAGGCAAACTTGCTGACTTTCTGGTCCATAACCCAGAGCCGTATTATCAAAGCCTATGGCATCGAAAACCCACGCGGCATCTGTCAAACACTTGATGGAAAATACTTTGTGGTCAGTTACGGCAGGACACCCGCTATTGCAAAAATTTCATCGAAAATGATGACGCCAGTCGCAGATTCTATCGTACGTTCGACACTTGCAACAAGTGATCACATGATAAATTGGTCGGCAATAATAAGAAAAATCATGCCTGCGAGAATTTACGATTAATATACGCAATCAAAAGCGCCCTAGTGATTACTGATATTTTTAGACTTACCTTTCGCTTCAAGCAAATTTTCAATAATATCGCCTGAGACAGCATCTTCATTAACAGGCTCGACTTTAACGCCAAACCAGCCACGTAAAGTTGTCACGATGCCTTTTATCGCACGCCATAACTTAGGCAATATCCATATGGCAAACAGAACAAACAGCACAATAAACACAACAAATGCCAGCGGATAGTTTAATGCTGCCCACAGACCACCAACAACCACCAGATCTTCTGTAATGGAAGCAATGGAATTCGTGACTGGCTCTGGTGAGGCATTGATAACCAGGCGTGTGCTCGCTTTAGTAAGATGCGAAGTAGCCGCCAGACTGCCACCCAACAAAGCAGCAGCCAATTCAACCGCCTGATTTATTTCCAGACCCTGTGCAGCACCGACAGCCAGCATCGCGCCAGCAGGTATGCGGATGAAAGTATGTATGGCATCCCAGCCAGTATCAACACCTGGGATTTTATCAACAAAAAATTCGACGAAATACATCGTACCAGCGGCCATCAGTACCAGTGGATCTTGCAACACAGTTAATGATTCGGGCAATTGCGTATAACCACCCGCACCCATAATCCCCAGCACCAGAATTGCAGCATACAAATTGATACCTGATGCCCAGGCAACACCGAGTGTTARTGCGATTACGTCAATGGTTTCCATAATAATTATCTTTTTAGATTTAGCGAAAAACTAAGCATAAAATTTCGTTATCATCACAGCCAGCTTTTATTTATTATCCATCATACTTTTCAGATCGGCAAAAGGGTTAAAAGTGGCTTCAGGTGCTTTAGCACCATCAAGCGCAATGCCTTTATTCGCCAAGGCTTCTGTCTGACGTTGATGCTCGTTATCATGGCAATAGAGACAAAGCAGCTCCCAGTTACTACCATCGGCGGGGTTATAATCATGATCATGATTTTTATGGTGTACGGTTAATTCAGACAAGTTAGCACGGCCGAACTCCCGAGCGCATCGACCGCATATCCAGGGGTACATTTTTAATGCTTGCGCACGATAACCATGCCCACGCTCTTCACTCGCCCGTCGCGCTTGTGCGACTACCTCGTCAAGTTTTTTGTTCGATTGCGATTGTTTATCAGCCATCACTTCCCACCAGCTAATAACGTAGCTGCCCTATGAATAGTTTAAATAGTATCATAATTTCTACAGCGCTCTGTTTTCCGAGAGAAACGCCATTATCGCCTGCTCACTCCAGGAATAGGTTTCCAGGAGTGACTTGGCAGAAACAAAACCAACATGACCGCCATGTGATGATAATAAGAAATCGATCGATGGACTCAATTCGTCCTCGGCAGGCACAGTATCAAGGTACATAAACGGGTCATCTAACGAATGAATTATTCTCGTGGGCACGGTGATGTGCTTCAGGAACTGCCTACTGCTGCATTTATCATAGTAGTCCTGAGCACCGGTAAACCCGTGCAACGGTGCAGTTACTCTATCGTCATAGTCCCAGAAACTTTTTAATTGATGCACGTCAACATCTAACGGTGAATCGATTTTTGCAAATTTTTTAATATAGGTTTGCCGTAATGATTTGAGCAGGTGGTCACGATACATTTTAGAGGCACCTTCTTGCAATCGTCGGGCTGCATCCTGYAATCGAAAAGGTACAGATACCGCCACCGCTTTCGTCAATAGATTATCATCGCCGGTTTCACCTAACCATTTCAACAAAACGTTGCCACCTAATGAATACGCGATAACGGCATAGGGGTGGTTACCGGTTTTATTATGTAAGTGGTCAACGATAAAAGACAGGTCACCGGTGTCACCTGAATGATAGGCCCTGGCCAATCTATTGATACGATGACTACAGCCACGAAAATGCATGAACACGGGTTGATAACCCGCCTGTTCGAGTTGATAGATAATACCGTTAGCATAGTGTGAATCAACCGCGCCTTCTAAACCGTGCAAAATCAAAACCGTTTTATCTGACTTTTTTTTACTCCAACACAGATCGATAAAATCACCGTCTGCTAACTCAACCTGCTCTTGAAACAGATCAAGCTTGTGACGTTTTTTAAACAACACAGGCCAAAGTGTCTGTAGATGTGGAGAACGTAACCACCATGCAGGTTTGAAGTCTGCTGTTTTCATGTGTACTCGTTTCAGTTGAAAGGTGTAGCGCGAATCAAACCGACGACGTTAGCGATTTCTGCATCACTGGATACTGAATTACCCAGTAATAGATCCAACAAAGTCTGATCCGGATAGCTGAGCAATAGCTCAAATGATTGCCTGTGTTGCTGCGATAATGTTTTAAAGTTTTGATCGACGAAGTTATTTAACAGCAGGTCAAGCTCAAGCATACCTCGACGACATTGCCAGCGAATATCCGTATTTTTTTTTACAGTATCTACCACAGCTTACAAGGAACGTGAAACCATCTTACTCTTAATACGGCCAATCGCTTTGGTTGGGTTTAAACCTTTAGGACATACATTCACACAGTTCATAATGGTATGACAACGAAACAGTTTGAATGGTCCTTCCAGGTCTTGCAGGCGTTGTTCAAAAGCCTGATCACGACTGTCTTCGATAAAGCGAGACGCCTGTAACAATGCTGCTGGACCTAAAAATTTTTCCGGGTTCCACCAGAACGACGGACAAGCGGTAGAGCAGCACCCACACAGCACACATTCATATAAACCATCGAGGTTTTCGCGCTGCTCCGGCGTCTGTAGTAGTTCGACTTCTGGCATGGGGTCGTTAACGATCAGATACGGTTTAACCGCGCGGTATTGTTTATAGAACTGATCCATATCTATTATTAAATCGCGGATAACAGGCAGCCCAGGTAACGGCTTAATCTCAATCGGTTGTTTCAGATCATCCAACGAAGTTATGCAGGCGAGTCCATTGGTACCATTAATATTCATACCGTCCGAACCACAGACACCTTCGCCACAAGAGCGACGAAAACTTAATGTTTCATCCTGCTCGTCTTTGATGCGCAGCAACGCCGCCAGTAACATGGTACCGGGTTCGATGTTGTCAAGATTAAATTGTTGAACGTGAGGTTCAGTATCAATCTCAGGATTATATCGGTATATATTAAATCTCATTGTTTGTCTCCAGGGATGGAGTTACTGTAAATATGATTTCGGCACATGCAACAGTTCTTACCGAATAAACGTTCAATATACACGAGGTTTAGGCGGAAAGCTTTCGACTGACATCGGTTTTGTTCTGACAGGTTTGTAATCCAGGCCGTTTTCATAAGAATACAAACTATGTCGCATCCATGATTTATCATCACGCTCGGTAAAATCGGTTCGTGAATGCGCACCTCGACTTTCTTTTCTTGCATAGGCGCAGTGCATTGTCGCCAGCGCACAGGCCATTAAATTTTCTAACTCAAAAGCTTCTACTTTTGCAGTATTAAAAGTAAAACTTTGATCATCAATCTTGACGTTTTTCATCCTTTGCACGAGTTGTTCAACTTTTTCGACACCCTCTTTTAATATCTCTTCGTTTCTAAATACACTGCAGTGGTCTTCCATAACCTGCTTTAATTCTTTACGCAGTGTTGCCACCTTTTCGATGGGAACCGCTGAAGGATTATTCGATTGTTTACCGTTCAGGTCATAACGTTTTACATTTTCTACAACCTTATTAATTATCTTTTCATCGATGACTCGATGGTATTTGTTCTCTTTTAAATAGTCGATGATATGATTCGCTGCCGCACGACCAAACACCAATATATCGAGTAGTGAATTACCACCTAAACGATTAGCACCATGCACTGAAACACAAGCACATTCACCCGCCGCATAGAGTCCCTGTACCGGTTCTTCCGGTGTGTCTTTCACTGGTACGACAACCTGCCCATAACGATTCGTCGGAATACCACCCATGGTGTAATGCGCTGTGGGGTACACGGGAATGGGCGCTTCTGCAGGATCGATGCCTAAAAACGTGATACATGTCTGGCGAATACCCGGTAAACGTTTTTGTATAACTTCTTCACCGAGATGATCAAGTTTTAGCATGACATGGTCTTTGTTTGGGCCACAGCCACGGCCTTCGCGCACCTCGACTGCAATCGCACGACTTACCACATCACGACTCGCCAGATCTTTGGATTTAGGCGCGTAACGTTCCATTAAGCGTTCGCCATCACCATTCACCAGGTAACCACCCTCACCTCGCGCACCTTCGGTAATTAACATACCTCGACCAGCAATGCCTGTCGGATGAAACTGAAAGAACTCCATATCCTGTAAGGGGATTCCCGCGCGCATCGCCATACCCAGACCATCACCTGTGTTAATCAGTGCGTTGGTTGTGGTTTTATATAACTGGCCGGCGCCACCGGTAGCCAAAAGGGTGGTTTTCGCTTCGATGACAACGATCTGGCCATCATGTATATTAAAAATCACTGCACCAAGCACATGACCTTCATCATCTTTTAATAGGTCAACGGCGAAATATTCATCAAAAAAATGGGTTTTAGCGCGGATGTTTTGCTGATATAAACTATGCAAGATCGCGTGACCTGTTCGGTCGGCAGCAGCACAGGTACGTGCCGCCTGATCGCCACCAAAATCCTGGCTTTGACCACCAAACGCTCGCTGATAAATTTTGCCATTATCAAGCCGTGAAAATGGCACACCAAAATGTTCCAGTTCGTAGACCGCTTTTGGCGCAGCACGACACATGTATTCAATCGCATCCTGATCACCCAGATAATCACTGCCTTTAACGGTATCAAACATATGCCAGTGCCAGTTATCCGGTAGCACATTAGCCAATGCCGCGTTCATACCGCCCTGTGCAGCCACCGTATGAGAGCGGGTAGGAAAAACTTTTGAGACCACAGCGACACTCAAATCGGCTTCGGCCAGTTGCAATGAAGCACGCAGACCACCGCCACCAGCGCCAATGATTAACGTATCAAACTGCCTTCTCTCGATGGGCTGATTTTTATGCGACGCATTATGACTACTCATTGATTTCCCACCGACAACAATAAAATTCTAAACACCCATAATCCACAGCCGATTAATACACCTGCCAGTAAAGCGAGARTGGTTAGTCGTATCATAAGGTTATGTACGTAATCCAACACCACATCACGCATACCTATCCAGACGTGAAACAACAGAGCAATAACAAATAGACCAACAACCGTGGTATTAAAAGGCTGGTACAGCCAGGTTTTCCATGAGACAAAAGCGATGGTATCTGCCGTAAAAAAACATGATGAGGCATAAAAGATAAACAATACGATATACACGGCACTGACGCGCTGTATAACCCAGGGTCGCAGACCTTCCAGTACATACAGGCTCATAACCCAACCCCACAAATAATGACAAACAATGTCAGTACTTCAGCCAATAATACCAACCATGCGCCTAATCGAGCCTGGTTTTTTTCCACACCGATATCGACATCGATAAGCAAGAATCGTATACCTGCAAAAAAATGATGCGCAATTGACCATAAAAGTAAAATCTGAAGCAGAAGCATGATCGGTTGATCAAGTAATTGCTGAACTTTCACAAACGACTGTTCTGATTCGATAGAAAGGTCAAGCAAATAAACAGCAAAAGGCAATGCAAGAAAAAGAATAACACCGGTTATTCGGTGCGCGAAAGATACCATACCTGGTAGAGGCAATCGGATTTTAAGAAGATTAAGATAAACTGGTCGATTATCTGCCATAGGTCAACCTGTAACGAGTACCACTCAGAAGATTATATACACTAGTCATACTATCCAGACGAATAGACCCACTATTCTATTCATCTAACATAGCATCAAGGACATCTACTCTATCAAGAAATTCGAAAGATTTTGATAAAATATTAATTCATTTTCGCATTTTATTTTAAGAGAACAGTATCACTAATATTTATCGTAACATTAGCCTGCAAAATTATTTTCGACAAGCTCACAAATGGTATGATAAATGCACATATGTGCTTCCTGGATTCGTGCTGTAGAATTTGATGGCACGTCCAGATTGATATCTGCCATTCCTTTCAGCTCACCACCACCACAGCCTGTCATAACAATGGTTTTCATCCCCTGTTGTTTTGCTTGCTGGATACCTTTGATAACATTTTTTGAGTTTCCGCTGGTAGACAATCCAAACGCGATATCTTGCTCATTACCTAAAGCTTCAATCTGTCGCGAAAATATGATCTCGTAAGAGTAATCATTACCTAGACAAGTTAGCACCGAGCTATCCGTGGTTAATGCTATGGCGGCAAGGGCTTTTCGTTCCTTCATGAATCGACCAATAAATTCTGCGGCGATATGTTGCGCATCGGCCGCAGAGCCACCGTTACCAAAGAATAATATTTTACCTTTCTGTTCCAGGGATGCGGTAATCATGTCAACGGCTTGAATCATTAAATCAAGATTACTGTCTACCGTTGCCTGTTTTACAGACAACGATTCTTCAAATATTTTTCTAATGGCGTTTTGCATATCGGTGTTTCCTCTAGCAGCGGCTGTCTTATTTTAATGTAGTTTCAAGTAATTCAGGAAATTCTTCTGTTCCCATGTGATCCAAAATGTAGTGACCGTGTTGTTTTAACTCAATAACTTCGCCACCTAGTGCTGCCTGGTAAATCTTAAGACTTTCTTTGCCTTCATCCATTTCGTTATCAGAGGTAAACATGACGATTTCGCCCACTCTGTCTTTAATACTTTCATCGATAGGGTAAGTATAAAGTTTTTCTCTAAGCTCATCACCTGGTTCTGCAATTTTCCACGGCGCAACGAGAATGAGTTTGGCAATTTTTGTTTTTGTATCACCCAACCAGCGGACTAAAAAGGCGTTGCCACCACTGTGACCAATCAATATGGTCTTTTCATTGACTTCATATTTATCAAAAGCCGCTTTCAGATTGTCATAATCCGGATACCAAGCTTCTGGTAGTTGTGCGGTTTCAGAGGGTATTCCTGCAGCGGTTAGTTTTTTATTAAAATTTGGAATCCAGTGTTTGTCGAAAGTTCTTGTTTTCGGATTGCTGGAGACTTCAACACTTCCTGGAAAACCGGGGGTTACGATACAGTTCTTAATTTCTTGCTTGCTCATTTTAACTCCTGCGTTTAAATGGCTGTGTTGCTCGATTTATACGCACAACACAGCCATACATTATAAAGACTAATTTACCTTGATCTGTTAGACCGGGGTTAAGTTAAGCCTTTTGCTGTCCAGCCACCATCAACAAAGATGTCCTGACCAGTGACATAAGAAGATGCCTGTGATGCTAGATAGATAGTGGCACCTACCATGTCCTCAGGCTCGCCCCAGCGTTGTACAATCATGTGACGCAGACGTGAGTTGTACATTTCTGGATCGGCCTGACTACCTGCAGTCATAGCCGTTTTGATGTAACCTGGTGCAATATTATTGACGCGGATATTATCTCCAGTCAAATCCATTGCTAAACCTTTGCTCATCATACGCATACCGCCTTTGGCAGCAACATAACCTGGATTACCCGGGAAACCCACAATACTGTTAATGCTAGTAAGGTTAATAACCGAACCACCGCCTGCTTTTTTCATATATTCTCGACATGATATTGTAAGCGCGTAAGCTGCACGAAGATCAATTGCCATGGTCAGGTCGAAGTTTGCCAGGCGCTCTTCTAAGGTATCGGTGTCTTTCAGTGGGAAAGTAACGCCAGCGGCATTCACCAGAATATCAATCTGACCAAACTCGGCGTCCACTTCTTTACAGACTTCCTGGATTCTGTCCGTATCGACAAGATCAATGGCGTAAAACGTTGCGGTTCCACCGGCATCGTTTATCGCTTTGGCTGTTGCTGCGCCACCTTCTTCATCTCTATCGGCAACGGCTACTTTTGCACCGGCTTGTCCTAATCCTAATGCGATTGCTTCACCCATACCAGCTGCAGCACCAGTGACGATAGCCACTTTATCGGTAACTGAAAATAGTTTTTCTACATATGAACTCATTACATTTTCTCCTTAAGTATTGATAGTGTTTTTATTAATAGCAATTAAAACGTGTTACATGGATCTAGATAAAAGCAAACAGCGGTTACCACATACAATACAAAAGACTTGCTTAATGTACTGCCCCCGCTGCAAATAGTAATTTTTACCAGGCAGTGCGTCCTCCATCAACAGGAATAACCGCGCCGTTAAGGTATACAGAAGCCTGACTGAGCATGAAAATTATCACACCCTGATATTCATCGGCATTCGCCATTCTGCCCATGGGTATCCGGCTATGTAGTTCAGCCAAGAAAGCGCTGTCTTGACCATTTTCAATACCGCCGGGGCAAAGCGCGTTGCAACGTACATTTTTATCGGCCCAGTAGGTAGCTAAATAGCGTGTCAAACCCAATAAAGCCGTTTTAACAACAGAATAAGTTACTGGTTTGACCGCTTGTTGATCAGCGGCTAAACCCTCTTTCATGTACAGACGTTGATCCGGTGCAATCAGGCCTAAATCAGAAGATATATTGATGATGCTGCCGCCTGCTGGATTTTCTGCAATGGCATTGCCGTAATGTTTTGCACACAAAAAGGCACCGGTTAAACCAACAGCAATGTCCTGATTCCAGATGTCGAGTGGGAAATTTTCCAGTCGAGAGAAGTTTTTACCATCTGAATCTTCAACTTTAGGGTTGTTTGCCGCGTTATTAATCAGGCCACTAATAGCACCGAATTTTTTTATTAAAAGCGCACAGTTTTCTTCGATAGATGTTTCGTTGGTAATATCAACCACCATGCCGGTGGCGGGCACATTATATTTTTCTTCTAGCTCGCTTGCGAAGGCATCAATATTCGCCTGATTTAAATCCAGTAACACCGGAATGCCACCATAGGCCGCGACCACCTCTGCGTGTTTACGTCCTAATAATCCCGTGGCGCCAGTGATGACGACAACTTGACCGTCTATTCTAAAAAGTTGATTTAAAGGTCCAATTCGGTTGTTAAAACCTCCCAATCAATTAGATATATATTATTAATTTTATAAGAAATGGAATACCCTATTGAAACAAACTATTTAGAAAAATCATCCAACGAACTCTCAACTCTTGAATAATCTGGGTCTGTTAATAACTTAAGTATTTTATTTATATATTTTTAGATTTAGACAATTATTTTATGGATTTCAATAATTCATAATTTTAAATAAAAATTGAGTAGGATATGTTTGCCGAAGAAAATAACACCTATTTTGGAAGTAATTTCAAAAAAGAATCTTATCAATCAAACTAATCAAACGAAACAGTAAAAAACCTCAAAAAAAATAAAATTTAAATGAAAAGAGAAAAAGCTAGAAATCGTTAGCTTTTAAAAAACGATTCAAAAGCTAATTAATTTTATTAATAAATAAATAAAATAGAGCTCCCGAATATATCTATAAAAAATTATAAACTTTAGGAATAGAAACTTAAAAATAGGATTGCTGCCTAATAAAGTCGAGACAAGAAAAAAGTTTATTTGGAAGAATTAGAAGAAGAAATTGTTTTATTAAGAGAAAATAACAGTAAAATGCAAGTTTAAATGAAAAATATC
>NVSH01000019.1 GCA_002401185.1 Gammaproteobacteria bacterium
AAGATAAATCTGTTTTGATTTATTGTTACACGGGTAACACGGCAATACGCGCGATTAAGATGTTAAAAAAAGCAGGTTTTGAAAAGGTTAACAATTTGGAAGGCGGTATCGCTGCCTGGAAAGAAGCCAATTTGCCATTGTCTCAAAAGTAACAGTGAGCCTTGTGGCTTAAATTATTAACGGCTCTTTTTTGTGTCGATTTCAGGAAAAATTATGAGCGAAGAGCAGCAGCAATTTACAATTCAGAAAATTTATTTGAAGGATGTTTCGTTTGAATCACCAAATTCACCACAGGCATTTACTGAGGGTGAATGGAAACCGCAGATTAATGTGCAGATAAACAGTAGTAATCAGCTTATTGCCGAGAATGTTTATGAGGTGGTTCTTGAGGTTACCATAACGGCGAAACATGATGAAAAAACCAGTTTTCTAGCTGAGGTAAAACAAGCTGGTGTTTTCGCTATCGTAGGTTTTCCTAAGGATAATTTGGGTGCTATGGTTGGTGCCTTTTGCCCAGAAACTTTATTTCCTTATGCGAGAGAAGCTTTATCTGAGCTGATTTCGAAAGGTGGTTTTCCGCAACTGTTATTAGCGCCAGTCAATTTTAATGCACTGTATACGCAGCAGTTAGCACAACAGTCTAAAGATAAGTTAGATAAGAAAGCTGCACATTAATTCCGTTTTAGAACATTAAGAGACCTTTGCACGATACAATCACGAGTAAAAATGTCTAAAATCCCCCTGCTTTTCGGTAAGTGCTCCTGCGTTGCCCTACTACTTGCCAATAGCCAGCTATTAGCTGTATTTCCTCGGCAACTGCTCCTGCGTTGCTCTACCTTCGACCATCCTTGGTCTCGTGCCTCAATCAGCAAAATTTTAGCCTTTTCCCCTTTCGCGCCTGTATTGCGTAAAGGTCTCATTAAGTAATTTAATGGCTACTTCTAAACAAAAGCAAGCAATTGCTGTGCTAGGTGCTGGCTCCTGGGGGACGGCATTGGCTATCCATCTGGCAAGAGTGGGACACCGCGTTTTATTATGGGGAAATAATGCCGAACATGTTGCGTTATTAGCTGAGCAGCGATGTAATCAACAATATTTACCTGATGCACCCTTCCCTGAGCTCTTGCAGCTAAGCGCGAACTTAGAGCAAGTTTTGGCCTCTCCCGCCTGGGTTTTGATCGCTATCCCCAGTCATGCCTACCGTCCCTTTCTGAAAGCTAACGCACATTTGTTTTTTGAAGATACGGGCATTGCATGGGCCAGCAAAGGTCTGGAACAGACTAGCGGTAAGCTTATTCATCAAGTCGTCGCAGAAGAGTTGCCACAATGTAAGAAAATGGCTGTACTTTCAGGGCCGACGTTTGCTAAAGAAGTGGCGGCAAATTTACCAACAGCCATAACGGTTGCTTCTGACTCGGCGAGTTTTTGTGAGGAGCTCTGTGGTTATTTGCATAGTGGGCGCTTTCGCGCTTATCAAAGCTCGGATATGGTCGGCGTTGAGCTTGGTGGCGCAATTAAAAATGTCCTGGCAATTGCTGCGGGTGCCGCTGATGGACTTGGCTTTGGAGCAAATACGCGCGCTGCATTAATCACGCGCGGTCTCGCAGAGATGATGCGTTTGGGTGAAGTGATGGGCGGGCATAAAGAAACGTTTATGGGGCTGGCCGGTATGGGGGATTTAATTTTAACCTGTACAGATGATCAGTCGCGTAATCGTCGTACCGGTCTACTGCTGGCACAGGGAAAAACACTGGAACAAGTCCGTAATGAGATTGGTCAGGCCATCGAAGGCATTAAAACAGCGCAGGTGGTGGTGAGTTTGGCTCGTCAATACGGTGTAGATGTACCTATTTCAGAGCAGGTTTATCGTGTTCTCTACGAAGGGTTGCCTATCGATCAAGCGGTCAATACGCTCTTGAGTCGAAAATCATCTCAGGAAACTCGTTAATTAAAGGCTCTTTCAGGTACGGGTGTTACCTCTTAATGCCAGCCATCTTTTTTACTTGAATCCTGCAAACTGGTTTTGTCGTAAGGCTTCGTAGGTAACGATGGCGACTGTGTTTGATAAATTTAAACTTCGACTGTTGTCGTGCATAGGCAGTCTTAAAACATGATTTTGATCCAATTGATTTAAATATGTTTCAGGTAAACCGCGGGTTTCAGGTCCGAATATCAGGTAATCGCCTGAGCAGAAGTTAACTTCATGATAATGTTTTGTACCTTTAGTCGATAAGGCGTAAATGTTTTGCTTTGGTTTCAGTTCGTTGATCGACTTATACGTTTTTACATCTGCCCATTCGTGGTAATCCAGACCCGCTCGTCGTAGCTGTTTATCTTCCAGAGTAAAACCTAGAGGTTCTATTAAATGTAAAAAGCATCCTGTGTTTGCACATAGGCGAATGATGTTGCCAGTATTTGGTGGAATTTCTGGTTGATAGAGYACGATATTAAACATGTTGTGTATTTAACCACGCATTTCTTCTTGTCAAAGAGAAATAATCAGTTTTTCAATGGTATAAGGGCAAAACATGGCAACATTTCTGCTATATAAGAGTGTGATAGAAAGCATCAAATATATTTGGGGAAGCAGATGCCAGGAAATAAACAACAAAGTGATGTAATGGATACTGATACTTCTATAAAAACAAAAGCAACCTTACTGTTGGTTGATGATGATCCTTTGATTATCGAAGGCCTAGGCTTTGTCTTGCGTAAGCAATATAACCTTATCACGGCCGATTCACGGCATCAGGCAATTCAAAAGATAAATACGGATCATGGCTTGCCTAGCCTGGCATTGATTGATTTAGGCTTGCCTCCTTATCCACATAAGCCAGATGAAGGTTTTACGTTGATTCGTGAGCTGCTGTCATTGCAGCCGAACATGAAAGTACTGGTTTTATCTGGGCAGGATAATGATGTCAATATACAGCATGCATTGACGATCGGAGCGGTTGATTTTATTGCAAAACCAGCCGAGCCCGAGCTATTAATGGCCCGGTTAAAGCATCATAAGCGGCTGCATGAGATCGATCAGCAGCGAGATGAGCAGAAGACGACTTCGCTCATTGGTGACAGTGTTGCCATGCAATTGATTAACAACCAGATTAGGCAATTTGCCGACTCCCCTTTTCCTGTTCTTATCCAGGGTGCTTCAGGCACAGGTAAAGAATTGGTTGCACGTGCTTTGCATGATAATAGTATACGAAGCGATGAACCTTTCCTTGCGATTAACTGTGCCGCCATTGCCCCTGATTTGTTAGAGGCCCAATTGTTTGGCCACGCTAAAGGTGCCTTTACGGGCGCAACACAAGAACACAAAGGATTTTTTATCGAGGTAGGAAAAGGTAGCTTGTTGCTGGATGAGATTGGTGAGTTGCCAAAAGCATTGCAGAGTAAGCTGTTACGTGTGATCGAGAACGGAGAGTTTTATCGTGTTGGTGAAACCAAAGAGCTACATTCACAGGCGCGAGTTATCGCGGCAACCAATAGAAACCTGGCCGAAGAAGTCAGAGACGGTAACTTTAGAAATGACTTATATCACCGTCTAAGTATCTTAGATATTATGATGCCGCCATTGAGCGCACGATCAGATGACGTATTCCTTTTGTTAAACACATTTATTGAAGCCTATGCAGATACGGTGTCGCCGTTTATCCTTGATGAAGCAGCTAGAGATCTTTGGCAAAGTTATGACTATCCGGGCAACGTACGTGAATTAAGAAACATCGTTATTCGGTTAGGCACGAAATACCCTGGCCAAAGTGTTAATAGAGAACAATTAACAGCTGAGCTGGAAACCCAGTTGTCAGCAACAAAACTAGTTGAAAATACATCCTCTATCAGTGACGATGTGATTATGCAGAAGATGCGAGCCAATGAATTTGATCTTGATGAGTTAATAAATGAGATTGAAAGTCGTAGTATACGTGTGGCACTGGAAATGTATGGCAATAACGTTAGTAAAGCGGCGAAAGCATTAAAGATTAATAGGACAACGCTTTATAGTCGTGTGCAGAAATTAGGTGCAAACTAATGTATCAAGAGCATTTTGGCCTAAACCGACCACCTTTTAAAATTACGCCAGACACCAGTCTGTTTTTTGAAGGAAGTCAGCGTGGCGCCGCTTTAGATGCTTTGTTGTACGCCATAAATAGTGGCGAGGGAATTATCAAAGTCGTCGGCGAAGTGGGCAGCGGTAAGACGATGTTATGTCGTATGCTCGAAGTGCGACTATCCGATGATGTCGATGTTATCTATATCGCAAATCCAAGTTTGTCACCGGATAATATTCTGCATGTAATCGCGCATGAGTTGCATCTCGACGTCACTAATACGATGAGTAAAGTCGATGTGATGCAGCAGATACAGACACATCTTTTAAAAAAACATGCAAGCAATCGACAGGTCGTGTTATTTGTTGAAGAAGCACAGAGCATGCCGATCGAAACGCTGGAAGAAATTCGTTTGTTGAGTAATCTAGAAACGGACGAGAACAAATTATTGCAGATGGTTCTGTTCGGCCAGCCAGAGCTTGATGAGAAGATTGCCGCGCCACATATACGTCAATTAAAAGAACGAATCACACACAGTTTTCACCTTTCACCTTTTCCACAGGATGATACGCTGCAATATTTAAATTTTCGTTTACGTGCTGTGGGTTATAAAGGGCCTGATATATTTAACAGGAAAACGGCTGGGGTCGTGAAAAAATACTCCAATGGCTTAACACGACGTATTAATATAATTGCAGATAAATCTATGTTGGCGGCGTATTCTGAAGGTAGTCATTCAGTTACCCCGGCACATATTAAATCGGCGGCACTGGACAGTGAATTTACGACAGCCATTGATAAAAAAAATGTGATGTTTGCTGCTGGCTGTTCTTTATTGGTGTCTATAGCATTAATTGGTGGTTATTACGTAGGGCAACACAATCAACCTGATCAGCAGCTAGTCAACAATAAAGTTGCAGCGTCATTAATGATTGAAGCGGCACCGATAACACCGTCATCAAATATCCCTATTGTAGATAAAGAAGATAAACGTAATTTAGTTGTCTCTCGTGTAGATGAGCGCCTTTATCAAACACAACAGTGGTTAAAGGGCGCAATAGATAAGCACTATAGTATTCAATTATTTATGGCGAGAATAAATGATCATAAAAAAGTTGAAGCATTTTTACGCAGAATTCCCGAAATACTTGATTTAAACAAAGTCTATATCTATGAGACATCGATAGACGGTCGTGTTTGGTATAGCGTGCTGTATAACGAGTTTTCAACTCAGGGCAGTGCAATCAATATATTAAATGCCCTGCCTTCTTCGTTAAAAGCAAGTGATCCTTATCTTCGTCGCATTGGTTCATTAAAAAAAGATTTAACAAGTATGCTAGCGAAAAACCATCGCGCATAACAAATAAATTAAAATAAAAAATGCAAATAATAAAAATAAAAGACAGGATAATAAGAGGCACTGTTGCATTAGCAAGTGCGCTTATTATTGTAGCCTGTGGTGCAACAAATCCTCCTGCTGTTTCTGAAGGCCACATAAGAACCAATGATGGTGTTGCAGGTAATAATGCAGAGATTCCGCTTCCTGTAACGCAGGTGCCTGCATTGCCACGACCAGGGGCACGAAAAAAACTCGAAACTTACACGGTTGTTGTTAATCAGGTGCCGGTTCGTGAACTGTTATTTTCTATGGCAAGAGATGCGAACTTGAACCTTGATATAGACAGTAGTATTTCAGGCAGTATCACCATGAATGCTATCGACCAGACGCTACTTAAAATATTAGAGCGTATTGAATCGCAAGCAGATATCACTTATTTTCTAGAAGGAGACACCATTAAGGTAATGGCAGATAAGCCCTATCTGCATATATACAATATCAACTATTTGAATATTGAGCGTTCGAGTAACGGTAAAGTTAGTGTGTCGACAGAAATAGGCGCAACGAGTTCGGGCATACAAACTAGCGGTGGTGGCAACAGTGGAAGTGGTGGCGATAACACAGCGAATTCAGAAATAGAAAATAAAAGTGTCAATAAGTTCTGGACATCCATTACACAGAACATTAGTGCAATCCTGGATATAGACGTTACGTCCAATACATCCAGTAATAACGTCATCGTTAACCGTGAAAGTGGTGTTATTGCCATACGTGCCACCGCCAAAAAACAAAAAGTAGTTAAGCGTTTTATTGATCGGGTTGTGGGAAATGTCGAAAGACAGGTGTTGATTGAAGCGACGATTGCGGAAGTTCGTTTGAGCGACAGTTATCAAGCAGGTATCGATTGGTCTTTGGTGAGTGAAACGGCAACGATTGGTGGCCAGGCCATTGTAACCAAAGGCGGTGTACAGAATGTGATTGGCGGCAATCTGGGTTCATCGCCATTTTTTCAGTTAGCGACAGCAGGCAGTATCCATGGTAATCCGCTGAATATCACATTGAAAGCGCTGGAAACATTTGGTGATGTCAAAGTGCTATCAAGCCCGAAAGTTATGGCGTTAAATAATCAAACAGCCATATTAAAAGTGGTTGATAACGAAGTATTCTTTACTACCAATGTTGAAGTCGATTCAGGTTCGGTAAATCAAAATTCGACGGTGGTGATTGATACCGATATCAACACAGTGCCAATAGGTTTTGTTATGGCTGTCACCCCCTTTATCGATGAAAATAAAGTAGTAACGCTTAATGTTCGGCCAACAATCACAAGAATTATTCGATATGTAAATGACCCTAATCCATTACTTGCCGCACAAGGCGTGGTTAGCCAAATTCCGGTTATACAGGTTCGCGAGATCGAAACCATGTTAAAGATAAATAATGGCGAAACAGCTGTCATCGGTGGTTTGATGCAAGATCAAATAAATAAAGAAAAGCGTGGGGTGCCTTTTTTATCCAGCATTCCATTGTTAGGCGCTTTGTTTTCGTATACCGAAGAAGAGTATGTTAAATCTGAGCTGGTTATTTTTATACGGCCGGTCGTTATAGAGAATGCAAGTCTGAATGGTGACTTGTCAAATTATAAAAAATATCTGTTAGAGGATCTGCAGCAGGAAACATCTAAAAGACTTTCAGAGCGTTAAGGTAAAAGCTAATGAGTTTATTATTAGATGCACTAAAAAAAGCTGCGGATGATAAGAAAAAAGTTGTCAGCAGCGGCTCGTCCTGCCATAGCGATATAATAGCAAAAGAACAAGCAAGTGAATCGTATGCGAATGTAAGCGCCTCACGGGCGGATATAAAACGAGATAATGATACTGACATTACGCATGGCAGTGAAGTATTAGCTCTGGTGCCAGATGACGCTGTGACAGCTCAGGTTAAAACGAATGGCAGACCTATAGAAGAGTTAACGCTCGATGTTCTTCAACCTGAAAGTGAAGATGCACAGATCGAGTCTGACGCATCAAGTGAAGAAAGCCGTATCACTGCCAACGATTTCATCGAAACAGCATTAACAGAAGATGCTTCAGGTGCTGGAAATAAAAGCACCAATAAAGAACCATACTCAATATCAGATGATGGATTGTCATTGTTGATTTACAAGACAAACCGTGATGTTAAAAAGAATAAAAAAATCATTCTATTTAGTTTATTAATGACTGGGTTGGTGATACTTGTATCTGGCGGCATGTTTTATTATTTTGATCTACAGGCTGATATTGAAGTTTTAGAGCGTAAGCACAGGATTGCTATGCAATCAATGCAGTTAAAAACCAATAGAGAAAAAGTGCCTGATAATTCTGCCATCATTCAGAATCTAGTAAGTGATGATTCCAGTCTTAATGAAAAAGTAGAATTTGCAAAAAAACAATTGGCTGAAGAACGGAGCAACGCTGATGTGCGACGCAAGGCAGGTGCAGGAAAACCGCTAGTAAATAATCGTAACTCAGGTGCAACTTTATCAATAAAAAAAGTCAATAAAAAAGACCCTGTCGGCGAAAATCTTGATGCGGCATGGGCCCATTATGAAAATGGACACTATGCTAAAGCAGAAGATTTATACAGCAGTGTTTTAGTGATAGAAAAAAACAACAGAGATGCTTTATTAGGTCTGGCGGCAATTGCCGTTATTGGTAATGAAAAAGCGAAAGCAAGGTCATACTACCGTTCTCTTCTGGAGCAAGATCCTCGAGACCCAATMGCSACAGCAGCWYTATCWARYYTWCGYAGTGATCAATCGTCATTGGCWWCAGAYRARATTTATCTRCAGKCSATGYTWGAAAAAAAYKCGGRYTCGCATCARYTKAATTTTSARTTAGGCAATATATATGCGCAACAAAAYAAKTGGCAGTYAGCACAAAARTATTATTTTGAAGCMTGGAARMRTAATAAWRATAATGCAGATTAYCTTTTTAAYCTWGCSGTWAGCATGGATCACTTAGRTAAGAAAAAACARGCGTTAACATTTTATAAAGATAGYTTAATAAAGTCTGATAWTAAAMRTGCTGGRTTTTCACGTGATGCAGTGAAAAARCGAATTAAYRAATTGAGYCRSTTRTAARTARATTATTAAMATYATGAATGCACCSAATATACTTAAYGTRAAAAAGAAACTTGGYCAGCARYTGCTTGASAARGGTTTGRTCTCRGYWGATCARCTTGATATMGGRYTAACTGARCAGAAAAAAAATGGTCGWTTATTAGGYGAGGTGCTKGTWGCTCTTGGCTTTGTRTCWGAGTCAGTYATGCGTGACGCTATCAGTCAKGTGYTRGGYATYGCCAGTGTTGAYCTGACAAGCGTTGTRCCWGATARAACRGCACTGGAYATGATCGAAAARGAMATTGCWGAACGRTACACWGTYGTRCCCGTCAGYTTYGATGAARAACAGCAGCGKTTGTATATCGCAATGAAAAACGCKTCTGATCTGATGATACTCGATAGAGTTCATGCRMTTTTAGGAAGAAAAATCGAGCTTACACCGATGGTGGCAGGCGAGAGTGAAATTAAAAAATCGATCGATCAGTTTTATGGTTATGAATTATCTGTTGATGGGATATTGCGTGAGATAGAAACAGGTGAAATTGATTATCGCAGCCTGGACGCTACAGAAGATGAGTACAGCCAACCACTGGTAAGGCTGGTCGATGCAATACTTGCTGATGCAGTAAAAAGAGAAGCGTCAGATATACACTTTGAACCAGAAGATGGTTTTTTGAGATTACGCTATCGTATCGACGGTGTACTAAGACAAATTCGTAGTTTGCACAAAGACTACTGGTCAGCGATTGTGGTTCGACTGAAAGTAATGTGCGGCATGAACATAGCTGAAACACGCATACCGCAAGATGGACGTCTGAGTTTACAGGTACAGGGGCACCGTATTGATTTTCGTGTGTCAGCGCTACCTACTACGCATGGAGAAAATATTGTTTTACGTGTGTTAGATCGTGCGAAAGGTATTGTGCCTATGGATCAATTAGGCATTCATGAAGAAACACTCAATGATCTGAAATTGATGATGGCCAGGCCAGAAGGCATCATTCTTGTCACTGGGCCAACAGGTAGCGGTAAAACAACGACCCTGTATTCGTTGCTTAATTATGTTAAATCAGAACAGGTAAACATAATGACATTGGAGGATCCGGTTGAGTATCCAATGGATATGATACGGCAGACGTCTGTCAATGAAGTCGCGCGTATGGACTTTGCAAATGGCATACGATCAATGATGCGCCAGGATCCAGATATTATTCTGATCGGTGAGATACGTGATGAAGACACAGCCGACATGGCTTTTCGAGCAGCTATGACAGGCCACCAGGTGCTATCTACGTTACATACAAACTCTGCAGTTGGTACCTTCCCACGCTTATTGGATATAGGTGTTTTGCCTGACATCATGRCCGGCAATATTATTGGCGTTATCAGTCAGCGCCTGGTTAGATTGTTGTGCCCAGAGTGTAAGAAAGAAAAAACCGCGGATGAAATAGAAAGTAAGTTACTCGATATCGAGTTTGATAGCCTTGAATACAAAATATACGAGGCACAAGGTTGTCTGCACTGTGATAACACAGGGTATAAAGGTCGCGTTGCTATTATTGAAGCACTGAGAATAAACAATGAACTCGATGAAGCGATAGCCAAACGCGCAACACTGGGAGAATTAAAAGCAATAGCAATAAAAACAGGTTATAAAACACTGGCGGATGATGCGGTGAGATGTGTGCTCGAAGGTAAAACCTCCTTAAATGAAATCTCTCGTGTTATTGATTTAACACAGCGGATGATGTGACTGTGCGTAATTCAAGATAGGTAAAAACGTGCCTGATTATAATTTTAGAACAATCGATGCTTCTGGAAAAATACGTAGTGACACGATGGTCGCAAGTAACCCTATGGAGCTAGAAAAAAGATTAGGAACCATGGGTTTTGATCTGCTTAGCTACAAAGAGCAAAGTAAAGTAGCAAAGAAAGTATTTCGCAGTAAAAGCATCAGTCGTCGCGAACTAATAAATTTCACTTTTCATATCGAACAATTGGTTAAATCGGGCGTGCCCTTAATTGATAGCTTAAAAGATATCCGAGATAGTATTGAGTACAGTCATTTTACCGATGTGTTACAAACGGTTATTGATGACATCGAAGGTGGAAAAACATTATCGTTAGCCCTGGTTGAGCATCCCGCTATATTCGATAAAGTTTATGTCACGCTGGTTAGAGTAGGTGAGGAAACGGGCCAACTCGCCGTGGTATTAAAAGATCTTGCAGAAAGTATACGCTGGCAGGATGAACTGGTTTCGCAGACAAAAAAAATAATGATATATCCTGCAATTGTTTCTGTCATTGTTTTATTGGTTGTTTCATTTTTAATGATGTATCTGATGCCGCAGATGTTACCTTTCATTAAAAATCTTGGCACAGAGATACCAATGCATACGTTAGTGTTGATAGAAATATCTAACATATTTATAAACTATTGGTATCTTATTTTTAGCTTGCCTTTTGTTGTGTATTTTGGTTTAAAAACATTAGTAAAAAATAACCGTAAAGTTAAATACTATTTTGATGGTTTAAAATTAAATATATGGTTGTTTGGACCTTTGATGACAAAGATAAAGCTGGCGCGTTTTGCAAATTATTTTGCGATGATGTATAGCTCGGGTATTACGGTTCTTGACGCATTAAAAATATCTGAAAACATGGTCGACAATTTGGTWYTGGAAGCRTCAATAAAAGAAGCAAGRAAYAGCATTTCTGACGGTGTRATYATAAGTAAAAGTTTTGAGGCAGTTGGTGTGTTTCCATCACTGATAGTRCGTATGTTAAAAGTTGGTGAAGATACAGGCGCAATGGATGATGCATTATTGAACGTAAGYTATTTTTATAATCGAGAAGTTAAGGAGTCTATTGAAAAAATAGAGCCTGCAATTTTGCCAGTACTTACGGTTGTTCTTGGCGGAATAATGATGTGGATTATGATGGCAGTGTTAGGCCCTGTTTACGACGCTGTGGCAGGAGTGAAATTATAATMATGAARCGATTATTTTATTTTACCGGTTATCGCCTTAGTGTRYTKTAYTGGAASRGTAAAGARTTGGTTGGYAGYAGTTCMTTTGAGCCGACAGAGCAAGGTCTGGAGAAGTTTAGAAACTACCTGTCGCAAAGTGAGAATATATCTGCAAAATTTCTTGTTGATGTTATCGAAGAAGACTTCAGAAATGAAACGATACCGCATGTAGGTAGCAAGGACAGGAAAGCAGTAATAAGTAGGTTGGTCGACCGTTACTTTAGATTAAGCCATAGTTATTTTTACAGTGACGTTATAGGCAGAGAAAAAACAGGAAGAAAAGATGACATTGTATTATTAAGTGCAATGACAAACCCTGAGCTTATCCAGCCATGGATGACGATTATAGAAGAGTGTGAGGTTCCATTATCTGGTATATGGACATTACCATTAATCAGTAAGCAGTTATTAAAAACGATAAAAGCTACTACTGGTGTGGTTCTATTGGTTAGCCAGCAAGTTAACAGTAATGTCAGGCAGACGTTATTTAGAGACGGTAAATTAGTCGCCAGTCGCCAGTCAATAATCAATCTGGATATGAATGATATTTCTGGTATCGGAGAGCTCGCACTACCAGAAGTTAATCGTACTATCGAATTCTTACGGGCACAAAATCTTATTTTAAATGATGAAGTTGTTAACTTACACATACTTGGAAGCAAGGCGCAAATGCTGTCATTACAGCAATCATTTAAAGCGGACGATAATCAAACGGTAACCGTCCACCCTGTTTCACAGGTGCAGAAACATTTAGGTCTGAAGGGTGTTGGTGATAAATATTCCGATGGTATTTTTGCCTGGTTGTGTATTAGTCAAGGCGCATCGATTAGTCATTATGGCGTGACAGGGTCATTTAATCGTTATTATAATATGTTGGCTGCTACAGCATTGTATGTTGCCAGTCTGATGATAGTTATTGTTGGTGTATTGTTAACCCAATCTAACATATCGGCTGCTCTTGAGCATGAAAAAGCCATTGTCTTGTTAGGTAAGGAAGAAAAAAATTATAAAGAGCTTTATTCAAAAAAGTTTAAAGATTTTGAAGAAGTTTTTGAAAATGTAGGCGTGATGAATGCTGCTGTTGAACTGGCTGAACAAATAAAAATAAACAGTGCAACGTCACCATTAGATTTTTTAATTAACTTAAGTCAGATTTTAAATAAAGATAATGTGGGAACATTGCATATCGATAAGATCGAATGGCAGGCAATCAATATTAACGAAAAAGATAATAAAATCGACAAAGCAAATTTTACATCAACCTTATCGGCTAAACATAATGCCATTGTGACCGGAAGAATAGATGTTTCAGAACATGATTACCGAGAATCAATAGAACATATACAGGATATTGTTAATTTATTAAACCGAGATTCACGCATTGAAAATGTAGAAACAATAAAGATGCCTGTTGATCTACGATCGCATAGTAAGTTTGCCTCCGAGTCAGGTGTGGATACAAAGCGTCATAGTGATAGAAGCACAACAGGTGTATTTACTTTGCGAGTAACCATGAAGGCGCCTGACCATGTTTAGTCAATTAACACCAATCCTGGTTCGTGCGGTGGTTGTGTTTGTCGTTATGTTAGCGATTAGTGCCGTCACTGTATCTCTTTCTTACGTATATATGGATGGCGTCTATCAAGATCAACAATCAGCTAAACGAGCCATGCGTTTATGGCAGGGTAAGATTAATAGTTCAGTAGAAAGTAACCAGATTATCGATGAATTTGAAAGCAACTTTTTAAATTTAGTCAAACAAGGCGTGGTGGGCGCAGAAGATCGTTTGAGTTGGTTTGAAACGATTCAGGAAACGGCAAAAAAACGTGGTATGCCATCCGTTAAATACAGTATTTCGGCGCAGAAACCATTAATAGAAAAAAATCTCAAAAAACAATTCAGAGGCATAGATGTCTTTAAAAGTGTGATGGTGCTCGATATAAAAATGGCACACGAAGGCGATTTGTTTGCGTTGCTAAATGACCTGGAAAAAGCAGACGGCCTATTTGCAGTAGACCGTTGTAACATCGAAAAAACCAGTAAAAATTCCGTAGATACAGAAAATAACATGAAAGCATATTGCGAGTTAGGTTGGTATACCTTCCGTGGCTCTAAAGCTAACAAAAAACGTGGCTCCTGATATTAAGAGAGCCACAGGAAAATTATAGTGCGTATCAAAATATTTTATAAATCATTTTATATAGTGTTGCTTTGTGTAATCAGCAGCGGTTATGTGCATGCAGAATATGATACGAGCGGCCTACAAAAATTATTTACAGATAAGCGTCAACGGTCGCAAATTGATGCCGCACGTTCAGGCGGTTACGCAGTTTCAGGTGTGCGGCAGCAGACGGGTTTGGTGACAGTAAATGGTTATATGACACGCAGTAATGGCAAGAGTGTGGTCTGGTTAAATAATAAAAATACGTWAGANRGWTTNNCKKTWRRYSAMWTTAAMGTNMMWACAWRSWAATAKWKGTAAAAATAAAAAAGTGGGTATGACACTTGATGGTAGTCACGTTCATCTAAAACCTGGCGAAACCTGGGACAAAGAAACGGATAAGATTGTTGATAACCGGTAAGCAACCAAAAAGTAAAAAAATACAGGAAGGACTAGCGTTGTTGGTTCTGATTATTATTTTAGCTTTAGCTCTTATTTCCTATTCGCTGTCTCAATTATCAATTGTGCAGATTCAGACGGATCAAGTAGAAAAGACTCAGATTGTGTTAAAAAAGGCTAGAGATGCATTGATAGCACATGCGATAACAAATAGTTATCGAGTTGCAAATGTTGGGCGTGTTGGTAATTTGCCCTGCCCAGATGGTAATAATGCTGGTACTGAAGGTAATCAGGATCCAAATTGTGGAAATCTTGATACGAATACGATTGGATATTTCCCGTGGAAAAGTATGGGAATCAATATATTAAAAGACCCAAGTGGTGCATGCCTGTTATATGCAGTTTCTCCAAGTTATAAAATGAATAACGCACGAATGTTAAATGCGGATTCAAATGGATTGTTTCAGATCGTTAATATGGCGGGTGGTGTGATAGAGGGTAACTTGCCGGGAGATAGGCCTGTAGCAATCATTTTTGCAACAAATGAGCCTGTGGCTGCGCAGGCGAGAAGTTTTGATGTTGCAACAATTTGCGGTAAAGATTTTGGTAACCTTGATGCATATCTGGATAATAATGGAGTAGTGAATAATGGAGTGCTTTCAGGAAATCCAAATACGATAGACCAGTTTGTCCATGCAACTTCAACTTCAGAAAATAATGCCAACCCTTTGAATGACATATTTGTTACGATAAAAAAATCAGATATTTGGTCAGCAATATTGGCAAAGACAAACATTGAGGAGAAACTCGCAGAAGTAGCTGAGGCACTTGCCGTGTGTCTTGCAGATTATGCGAATGCAAATACTTATCGGCAATTACCTTGGCCTGCGTCGCTCGATTTAAGTGCAAGTGTTGATAGTTATTTTTTTGACAGTAATTATGTAGATGTAAATGCTGCGGCACAGGGCTATGCAGGTAGATACCCATATGATATTGGTAACTCTAATCCAGTCGTGATAGGGAGCGCGTGGCCAGATAATATTTTAACTGCACCTGCGTGCAGCAATATTGATTTACCTTCAACACCTGCACCGACTATTGAAGCGATAGATCTAAGACCAACAGGTGAACACGGCATTATTTGGCATAACTGGAAAGACCATTTTTATTATGCGCTTTCAAATAATTATGAGCCCAATAACGGTGCTATTTTAGATAGTATTTGTAACGGAGCAAATGGATGTGTATCTGTTAATGGAGTAGCGAATGAATATGCTGCTATTGTTTTTTACAGTGGGG
Organism: Gammaproteobacteria bacterium; assembly: GCA_002401185.1. GTDB lineage: Bacteria > Pseudomonadota > Gammaproteobacteria > SZUA-229 > SZUA-229. Next base: position 15,385 of record NVSH01000019.1, read on the forward strand.
AAAGTATTAATGGCGTTACCCGCACTTCGCCAGAGGTGGCTGGTGATCCTAACCAAAAAGCGGTGATTGCTAACTATATTGAAAATAATAACCAGTTGGATTTTCCGGATTTAGTTGGAGAAAATGATTATCAGTCTGGCCTTATCGGTAATAATGATTTTATGTTTTGCGTTACCAATGAGCTTGCCGGAATTAACTTGAGAGTTGTGTCCTGCTAATAGTATGAATATTCGCTTTTCAAAAGGGTTTACACTGATAGAGCTTGCAGTTGTATTAGTTATTGTTGGCATCCTGGCAGGGTCATTTATAACAACACTGGGGTCAAGAATTGATGTGACCCGGCGTGCTGAAACCATAGATAAAATGGACGTTATTAAGCAAGCATTGTATGGCTATACTATGAGTAATAATTTTATTCATTTGCCGTGCCCTGATTGCAGAAACGCAGCATGCATTAAAGATGTTATTAATAATTTTGCTAATGACGGAATTGAAGACAGAGTTGGGCCGGTATGTGATGTTGATGTTGCTAATGCAATTGCGGGTGAGTTACCGATTGGGAATTTACCCTGGCAAACGCTGGGCTTAGGTTCTAGTGATTCGTGGGCTAATCGTTATAGTTATTGGGCGTCAGATTCTGTATCTGACAATACTAGGAGTTTTATGTTAAGTCAGCCWSYRCCTCCTGTACCACYATGGAAYACGGTATGGAATACTGCRCAAATTAATACGCGCGTAGGCGCAGTTGTTAATGCGCTAAGTACAAATGCAGCTGTTGTAATTATGTCTCATGGCAAAAACGGCTATGAGGCTAATAATATACAAAACGTTGCTAATTCTGCCGTGCCAGTAGCTAATTTGGATGAAGCTGAAAACACGGATGATGACTTAATATTTATTTCGAGAGCACAAACAGATGCGGGTGTTGCGGCAGCGGTGGGTGAGTTCGATGATATTTTAGTCTGGATATCGGAATACGAATTAAAAGCTAAAATGGTCGAAGCAGGAAGGCTGCCCTAAGTCTGTATAGACATTAGTATTAAATTGTTTTACATAAGGTAAAACAAACCTGTCCTGCGGTGTTGTCATTTACTGATAATTCATAACCATGGTTCTTAGCCAGTTCATACGACTGGTACAGCCCAATACCAAAACCATCCTGGGACGACACAACTTCTTTAAATAATAGTTTAGCAATATGTTTATCTATGGCGCTGCCATTATCTGTAACTGATAATTGTAAGCGGTTATTTATATTGGATAGTTCTACAAGTATTGTTAATTCAGGTTCTCGGATACGTTTACTTCTAGCGTTGTCTAGAAGATTTTCTACCACCGTGGTAAAGATGTCTAAAGGAACTTCTATGTCATTGTGTATGTTCGCAGAAAACTCGATATGACGGCCAGTGTATCTCGATTGGAGCTGATTCCACCATTGTAATAAAGAACCGGTTAAGCTTTGTGTGACGATATCCGTATTGTTCGGTGACTGTAATTTTTCTAATGTTGTATTTAAACGTTGCGTCAGCAAAGGCATTTGTCTTTTTAGTACATCAATAATATCTTGCATGTCCGATTCTTTATCATTAACGATCATCGTCATGGTCTGTGTTGACTGCAATATGTTTTTCATATCGTGCGTTAATTTTGAACCCGTTTCGTGTATTGCCTGCAAGTGTGCTTGTTTAATGAGTTGTTGTTCCTGTAACTTTGCACGATAGTAAAAAGTTAATACACTAAGTAATAATTTGGCATGTAAAAATAATGATGGCCCCACAGGCGTGTGTGTGTAGAGTGTAAGTTGTAATTTTTCATCATCGATGTTGACAGAATATGAAGATTCTTCGCCTTCGAAGCCATCATCAGTGTTGGTTTGCCAGCGTACGCCACATATCCAATGTTGTTGCATGAGGTAACGTAAACTGGCGGATAAAAAGTTTTCGGACCTGAGGCTGGTGTTGGATTCAAGTGAGGAAACGTGTGTTATCCACTGCTCAAACGGACCGCCGATATCGAGAATATATTTTTCCCATAGTTTCGCTAAGCCTGAGAAATCGGCGCGGGGTGCCCATAATAAAGCAGCAACAAGTAAAAACAAACTTAATATAATGACACTGATGGCCAAAGATTCGATATACGATTGTGTTGACGTTAAGCTTATTAGCACGCTRCTCATGTTTAAGAATATAACCAGTAAAACAACAAAGAAACCTCGAATAAAATCAACCTGTTTTGATGCGATATCCGTTACAGGAAAGAACAGTAGCGTGAGTGGCAGTAACATTAATAAAGTACTAAATCCTGACTGCAATGATGACGACAGTGCGACAAGATTAAATAGATTGGGTGAAGTGTTTAATATTAAATCAAGAAATAAAACGATTACAGCGATACCATAGGATGCCCGTGAAAGGCCACGTGCGAAAATACGGCCGGTAAGTAGAGTAAGAAGTAGAAGTGACCAAAAAACATTAATCCATGGATTGAACCAGTAAATAAATGCAAAGATTAAGGCGGATAGTTTAATGAGCTGTCGGGTGTTAAATGTTAACTCCTTTTTAACGACAGGCTGCCAGAGAAGAAAAAACCCAAAGTGCGCGATCAAAAAGCCTTTGGTTATGCTGTCATTATCGCCAAGGTGGACGGCGGCGAGCAAGCTAAATAACATTAATCCAAGTAGACGATGTTCATTTCTGAGTAACAATTGATTATTGCTAGGCATGTAAAGTTGACTCTATATTAATCATCATATAATTGTAGAGCACGGTCAGTATCTTTGTGTGATAAGCCGCTATAATGAAGTATCACGAATGCAGAAGGATAAGTTTTTCAATTTTATAAAACCATGTTTTTTCAAATTCTTACCATTTCTAAATATACGGTTATCGAATCATTACGTAATCGACTTTTCCTGTTAACTTTTTTAGTCATCGTTATAAGTTTTGCCATGGTGGAATTTATTGGCGACCTGGCCATTACCGAACATCGGGTAACGCAGGCTGCAATTCTTGCCGCTTTTTTACGGATGAGCGCTGTTGTTATCGTTACTTTATTTGTGGTGTCCAGCACCGTTCGAGAACTTCACGATAAAACACTGGAGATGATTCTCGCGATGCCGATTCGACGTGGTAATTATTACCTCGGTAAGTTAATCGGTTATTTTTATATCGCTCTTGTCGTGTCTATCTTATTCGGTAGTTTGTTATTACTGTACGCGGATTCTCAGCAAGTGTTTATCTGGTCTGTTTCATTGTTTATGGAGCTGGTGCTGGTGATAGCACTAAGTCTGGTTATGTTGTTCACCTTTAATCAGGTCCCTTCTGCGTTAACCGGCGTATTTATTATCTATGGTGCTTCCAGAATTGTCACCTCCATTTTCTTAATGGCGAAGTACCCTATTATTGCGCATACGTCTATCGCACAACAATTTATGGACGGTTTTATTGAATTGTTAACATGGTTGTTGCCTGACCTGCATCGTTATACGCAAACAGAATGGTTGACTTATAACACGGCTGATTGGGCAACTTTATTACCTTTGTTAGGGCAAACTATTATTTATCTGCTGTTCCTGTCATTTATTGCATTGTTTGATTTTTACAGAAAAAACTTTTAGTGTTTCGTTGTGCATAGTTATTATTATTTTATACATAAAGACAGGCCCGTTAGTGATGTCCCTGGCGCGATAAAATTTTTTCTTGTGCTTACGCTCTTACTGCAATTGCTGTGGCACAGTTTGCAAGACCCCATTGTGGCAAAAGCCGAGGATCTGGCAGCGCCCTTATCAACACGTACCTATGTCATGAGCTCGTTGGGTGAGCCGATAGCGGTATCAAAATTATTAAACCTCTGGTTGCAAGCGTTTGACAATCAGCCAGGCGCCAGTATTTCTTTTCATCAACTTGATTACCCACGATTAACCGAGTGGCTGGATACCAGCCTGGCATTAGACCCGCGAGGGCATTACCCGATGTTGGTTGCGGCAAGGGTTTATGGCAGTATACAAGACCATGAAAAGCAGCGCATAATGATGGATTATATCTTCTATAAATTTAATGAAGACCCCAATAAGTACTGGCGCTGGTTGGCTCATGTGGTGATAACGGCAAAGCACGAACTCAAAGATTTAAACCTTGCATTGAAATACGCCAATGCGCTGGCTGAAAAAGCAACGGGTGATAATGTACCCTATTGGGCAAAAGATATGAAAATTATCGTGCTGGAAGATATGGGGCAGATTGAAGCAGCAAAAATTCTTGTTGGCGCGTTAATTGATAGTAATGAAATCACGGATCCTTATGAGCTAAACTTTTTAACCAGTAAAATTAAGGTGTTGGAGAAAAAATTGTTGAAAAAGCGACAAAGTGTTGAAAAATAGACAAATATTTTATAAAAAAAGACGTAATATTTACTGCAAACCCGTATTATATGGGCTATAAGAGGTTGGTATAGTAATTGCACTATGAACAATTAAGCAATAATAAGAAAAATAAATTTTGATGAATTATGCAATTAAAAAGAGATAACGTTATGAATAAAGTATCGTCAGACATTACCCACCGAAATAGATGGCCACATTCAAAATTAGCTGTGAAACAAAGTGGTTTTACCCTTATCGAAATAGCTATTGTATTAGTGATTATCGGCCTATTATTAGGCGGTGTCTTAAAAGGGCAGGAGCTGATTAATACGGCGAGAGTGCGGGCCTTAAATAATACCGTTGATGGTATTACAGCAGCATGGTTTAGTTTTCAGGATCGCTATCGTAGTTATCCCGGTGATTACACCCAGGCAAGTATAAACCTTCCAGGTACCCCGGCAGACGGTAACGGTAATGGCCAGGTTGGTATTGGTGCGAGTGGTGCGGATTCACCAACAGAACGCGCGAATGTATGGGTGCACTTACAAGCAGCGGGTTATATCACAGGTAGTTATAATGCAGCTAATGTTATTGTTGATGAATATGGCTGCTCTTTACAAACTTGCCCCGATAATGGTTTTGGTGTGGGCATGAACCTGTCATTTGGTGAGCAAGTTCGAGGTAATCCAGGTGTGGATGCGCATGAGTTGATTACGGGCCGAGGTATTCCCGTTGAAGTATTGGCCGAACTTGATAGAAAGATTGATGACGGTGAGCCTGAGACAGGTGCTATGCAACTTGGTGCTGGTGGTACTGGCTGGGTAGCTGCTGACTCTACTGCTTGCCAACGCGATAATGCAGGCACCAGTATTTATGAAATACAGGCACCGAGCGCCAATTGTGCAGCCGTATTTAGGAATTTTTAATTTGACGTATGATATTTACACGTTGAAAGAAAATTATGATTTATAAAAAAGAGTCCATTAGGGCTCTTTTTTTATGCTGTTATATAGGTATGGAAAGGTAGACGTCATTCGTATAATAATCTCAGCATTATCTATTCCTATCTTGATTGTATACGGTGAAGAATTCAGTCTGGTTAATAGACAAGTGATGTAGACATGTTGATAAATTGTGAAAAAGTAGTCAAACGATATGCCAAGAAATTGGTTTTAGACAAGATTGATTTACGTGTAAAAAAAGGTGAGTTTTTTGGTCTGGTAGGAATGAATGGCAGTGGCAAGTCAACGCTGATTAAATCCATTTTAGACCTTACTGGCATAGACGAGGGCCATATTGAAATTAACGGTAGAACCCACCGAAAGGTGAACTCTCGTGAAAACATCGCTTACCTGCCCGATCGTTTTTCGCCACCAGTACATCTTCGTGGAAAAGATTTTATTCAATACATGCTTCGGTTACACGCCAGTGATAAAGATCAAAAAACAATAGAAGCGGTACTGGATGAGCTGGAGCTGGATAAATCAGTCATGTTAGAGTCTGTTAATAAATTGTCAAAAGGCATGACACAAAAACTGGGTTTGGCATCTTGTCTGTTAAGCGGCAAATCGTTATTGATTTTGGATGAACCAATGAGTGGTCTTGATCCTCGTGCACGGGTTTTATTTAAAAAGCAATTATCGCAATTAAAGCAGCAAGGCGTAACCGTGTTTTTTAGTTCGCATGTACTCGCGGATGTCGAAGAAATGGCAGATACCATGGCGGTACTGCATAACAGTAAAATTTATTTTTCAGGTGCGCCGGAAGCGTTTAAACAACAATATAACGGCGAAACCGTTGAGCAAGCCTATATGAACTGTATCGATCAATAATTATTCGGCGTTGCCCTGGAGCGCTAATTCTTTTATTTTTCTCGTCAACGTATTTCTACCCCAGCCAAGTAATTTAGCGGCATCATTTTTTCTACCATTGGTTTTTTGTAAGGCGGCGTTGATTAAAACTTTTTCAACGTCTGCCATAATTTGTGAGGCAATTTCAGATTCACCGGAGATTAATTGTTGCTGTACTTTACGATGAAGCGACTGTTTCCAGTCAATATCCATCTTATTATGGGTGGTTTGATTTTCAGTTAGTAGTTCGGTGGGTAAATCAGAAATATGAACGGTTTGGCCAGAAGTCATTACAGCCAGCCATTGGCAGGTGTTTTCTAACTGGCGCACATTGCCGGGCCAATGTAGGGACGAAAGGTAACTCATTGCGTCTTGAGCAATGGTTTTAGGCAGAACGTCATGGTTATCACTGGCCAGCTCTGTTAGCGCCCGTTGTAAGAATAATGTTAACAGTGCGGGAATGTCTTCTCTGCGTTCGCGTAAAGCAGGCAGTTGTATACGTATAACATTTAAACGATGAAATAAATCTTCACGAAATAAGCCTTTTTTAACATGTTGTTCAAGATGTTGATGCGTGGCAGCGATGACGCGAACATT
>NVSH01000020.1 GCA_002401185.1 Gammaproteobacteria bacterium
GAGATGACTTTGACAAATCCATCTTCCATGCCTACCTGGATACCAAGTCCGCCGAATTTGCCCGTCGTGCCGATTTTAAGTTCCTGGTATTCTTCGGGGTTTAAATAGGTTGAGTGTGGATCAAGACCCGACAGCATGCCGCGTATAGCGTGTTCTAACAAGGTYTTATCATCAACTTCTTCAACGTAGTCGGTTTTTATACGGGCAAAAATATCAGAAAAGTTGCGCAACTCGTTAAGTGGTAGCCCGACAGATTCCTCGGCTTTTTTATCTGCCATTACACTGCTGGTCAGTGATACTGACACACCAACAAATATTCCAAAGACCAGAACCAGAACGGTCTTGTATTGATTACTCATATATAACTCCGGTAGAAACCACTTTTGAATTAGTGAAAATTTGTAGCCTGACTTTACCCAGAAACAAATCAATTATTTAATAATAGTTCTTAGAGCTCTTTTATGCCAGCTTGTTCCAGGATAAATCTTATAAAGATACCTGTATTGTGGCGTGGCTTGCTTTAGTCGAACACCATGAAGAGGGATTGACGGGTTTGCCGCGTGAGCGAATTTCAAAATAAACCCCACTTTGTGGCTGACCGCCGCTGTCGCCGGCGGTGGCGATGGTTTCACCAGCTCGAACCCAGTCGCCGGTTTGTTTGAGCAGAGTTTCACTGTTGCCATAAAGGCTCATATAACCATTACCATGATCGACGATAGTGATAAAACCRAAACCCTGTAGCCAGTCAGAAAAGGCGACCCGACCATGGCTAATGACACGTACGGGTGTGCCAAAGTTGGCTTTAATTAATACGCCATTCCATTTTAGATCACCATTATTTTTAGATTGGCCAAATTTGCCTAGAAAAGTCCCCTTTGCCGGCCATGGGAGCTTGCCTTTTTGGGTGGCAAAGGGATGTGTTTCTGATGGGTTTGAGGGGATGTCGGCGAGTAGTTCACCAAGGGATTTCAGCAGGGTTTCAATACGACCTCGACTGCTTTCCAAGCTATAGAGGGTACTTTCCTGGTTTTTAATTTTTTTGCTAAGCTCCGTAAGCAAAAGTTTTCGTTGTAAGCGTTGTTTTTTGCCTTTGCGTGTTTTGTCTTTTTGATTTTGTAGCAGTGCATTTTGTTTGTTTAGTGTTTGCTGGATCGCCGCTTCTGTCATTTGTTTTTTGTTAATGGTTTCATTAAAGGCGTTTATCTGATCGGTTCTGGCACGGTTTAGGTAGTCGAAGTATTCCAGCGTTCGGCCTGCTTTTGCTGGATTTTGTTGATTTAATAACATTTTCAGGTTTTGTTGATGCCCCATGCTGTAGGCGGAGCGTACTTGTTCAGATAATATCGATTGTTGGTTTCGTAGCTGCTTATTGAGATGTTTTAAATCAGCTTCCAGTTTTAATCTTTGTTGTCGAATCTTGCGGATATCTTTGGCTAAAATGCTTAATTTTGCTGTGTTATTGCTGATATCTTGTTCAAGATTTTTAAGTTCGGTTAGTACGTGGGCACGTTTTTTTTTGCTACCTTTGAGATGCTGTTGTATTTTAACGATACTTTTTTGTAGTCTTTCAAGTTTGGCCTGGTAATGCACCATGTCTTTGTCTTCTGCTGCAAAAAGAGAGTTTTGCGCCGAAAGAAGGTATAAAAAGCAAAGGACTACGTAAAAGAAGCGGTAATGAGGGTGCGTTAGAAGCATAACTATTCTTTGTCTATGGCAAAAAACTCAACCAAAATATCAGGTTCGAGTAAAAATAATTACTTACTTTTCAAGATTTAACTATTTCAATTCAAAAAAAAGTGTATTAATGTATGCTTAGTTAATTATATTATTATAAAAGCATTAAGCATTGTTTATATCTTAAAATTTTACCGATGTATCGTACCGAGGAAGTAACCATGGCTGTAAATCCAAATGACCCCGATTTAATGAGTCGTGAAGAAGATATTAGTCGTGCCTCACGCTCATTAAAAGCAATGTCGCATCCATTACGATTGAAAATATTATGCACACTGGGCGACCAGGAAGTGAGTGTACAGGATATCGTTGATGCTGTGGGTACATCACAAAGCAATATTTCWCAGCATCTGGCAATCCTGCGTGATAAAGGAATTTTAGCGTCTAGAAAAGATGCTAATAAAGTTTATTATCGAGTTGGTGATACCCGCACCTTGCGACTGATCGGCATGATGCAAGAGGTGTTCTGCTCTTCAGGGCAGTGACGTGATTGTTTACTTCTCGCCTGATGTTGTTCGTCTCGCCAGGTAAGCGACATCCTCCGTTATTGACGGCATTCCTTTTAAAATCAGCAAAGGCTGGTTCATTGTAAGTAAACTGGCGCCACATTCATTGTTTTTTTGTTTTAGAATACATTTTTTAATTTTTCAGCCTCTCGTGAGGCTCTTTTAGGAATCGTTGTGGACCAACTAACAGAATTTGTAACCAATAATTTAATTTTATTCGCTGCGCTAATTGGTGTGCTAGTGATGTTAATAAAAGCTGAACTAGATCATCAGGCGAGTAAAGGCTCAGTGCTTTCGCCTTCGATGGCTATTCGTTTAATGAATAATGATGAGGCTTTAATTTTGGACATTCGTACTGCGGCTGAATATAAAAAAGGTCATATAAAAGGGGCAAAAAATGTACCTTTAAATGAACTGGGGTCGAGTACAGAAAATTACTCGAAGTTTAAAGATAAATCTGTTTTGATTTATTGTTACACGGGTAACACGGCAATACGCGCGATTAAGATGTTAAAAAAAGCAGGTTTTGAAAAGGTTAACAATTTGGAAGGCGGTATCGCTGCCTGGAAAGAAGCCAATTTGCCATTGTCTCAAAAGTAACAGTGAGCCTTGTGGCTTAAATTATTAACGGCTCTTTTTTGTGTCGATTTCAGGAAAAATTATGAGCGAAGAGCAGCAGCAATTTACAATTCAGAAAATTTATTTGAAGGATGTTTCGTTTGAATCACCAAATTCACCACAGGCATTTACTGAGGGTGAATGGAAACCGCAGATTAATGTGCAGATAAACAGTAGTAATCAGCTTATTGCCGAGAATGTTTATGAGGTGGTTCTTGAGGTTACCATAACGGCGAAACATGATGAAAAAACCAGTTTTCTAGCTGAGGTAAAACAAGCTGGTGTTTTCGCTATCGTAGGTTTTCCTAAGGATAATTTGGGTGCTATGGTTGGTGCCTTTTGCCCAGAAACTTTATTTCCTTATGCGAGAGAAGCTTTATCTGAGCTGATTTCGAAAGGTGGTTTTCCGCAACTGTTATTAGCGCCAGTCAATTTTAATGCACTGTATACGCAGCAGTTAGCACAACAGTCTAAAGATAAGTTAGATAAGAAAGCTGCACATTAATTCCGTTTTAGAACATTAAGAGACCTTTGCACGATACAATCACGAGTAAAAATGTCTAAAATCCCCCTGCTTTTCGGTAAGTGCTCCTGCGTTGCCCTACTACTTGCCAATAGCCAGCTATTAGCTGTATTTCCTCGGCAACTGCTCCTGCGTTGCTCTACCTTCGACCATCCTTGGTCTCGTGCCTCAATCAGTAAAATTTTAGCCTTTTCTCTTTCGCGCCTGTATCGCGCAAAGGTCTCAAGATAACTGATAATATTTTTAACACTATCAGTAACTTCTTTCATATCCCCATAAAAACCCAAGAAAAACATGCATTTAATCCTTGGCTCAACTTCGCTCTTCAGAAAAACACTGCTCGAACGCTTACAAATTGATTTTGAATGTGACTCACCAGATATTGACGAGACACCCTTAACAGACGAACCCATTGAAAATATGGTGGTTAGATTAGCTATTGCGAAAGCACGTGCAATTTCTGCCCGGCATCCTGACTCACTTATCATAGGCTCTGATCAAAGCGCTGTATTGAACGGTAAAAAATTAAGTAAACCCGGTAATTTTGACAACGCCTTCAAACAACTGACGAAAGCATCAGGTCAGCGCATAATTTTTCAAACTGGAATCTGCCTATTGAATACCAAAACGGCAAAAATTCAAAGTGCTTGCATACCTTACACCGTTATATTTAAATCACTAACATCGAATATGATCGAAAACTATCTTCATAAAGAAAAACCCTATAACTGCGCAGGAAGTTTTAAATCTGAAGCATTAGGTATTGCACTGTTTAAAAAATTTGAAGGCGATGACCCGAGCTCACTGATCGGCCTACCTCTGATAACCTTGATTAATTTTTTGGAAAACGAAGGTGTTTCTATTCTCGAACAACCCACCTAACTTAAATATTTACTGCTGCATCAATGTCATCGCATTACCGCTATGCTCGATTCTCAAACGACCAAGAAAAGTCATACCCAATAAAACAGGGCCCGGATGATTACCATCGATTATCAAAGCTTCGACATTCGTCTCTGTGATACTGCCCACGGTTACAGATTTTAGCCGCACACGAAAAGCCTTTTCAAAACCAGAGGCCGTACTAACACTTGCAGGGATTCCAACTTTGTCATAGCGAATACCTAACTGTTTCGCCTGTTCAGTATTCATCACTATCGCACTTGCACCTGTATCAATCAAAAAACGAACAGAACGCCCATTTATATTTCCGTAGGTCATGTACATGCCTCCAGAATTTATATAAATAGTCTGTTTATGCGTTTTACGTTTAACAAAGGAGGTACTAACTGCACTACCAAGGTCGTACTGTTTTTGTTTTCCATCGACCTCTAATATGGCACCCTGACGATTTACCGAGACCACTTTAACGCCTTCAGGACTAACTTTTCCAACCGTAATAATATGCAGTTTACCGTCAACAGATAACACTACCTTGTTTGAAAAAAGCCCCTGGACTTCAAGTTTCTCTATTGCACAAGCCGTCTGCAAATAAAGGGCGGCTACAAATGTAGCTAACACCACTAAATACGATCTCATCTCTTTTAGTCACACCCATTGTTTAATCAATAACAAAAAGAATAGACTAAAAAGACCGGCAATGACATCATCCAGCATGATTCCAAATCCACCATGAATGTTTTTATCCAACCATGAAATAGGCCATGGTTTAACTGCATCGAAAAAACGAAATAAAACAAAGCCAGCAAGCATCCAGTACCAACCGTGAGGCACTATCGACATAGTAATCAAAAAACCTGCAACCTCGTCATAAACAATACCTGAATGATCATGAACTTTTAGTTTATTGGCTGCATAACCACATACCCAGGAACCCGTTACTAAAACAATAAAAGTCACCAGGGTATAAACAAGCAAGGATTGCTGTTGCAACAAAAAAACCAATGGCACAGTTAATAACGTGCCCGCAGTACCAGGAGCTATTGGCACCAGGCCACTACCAAAACCCATCGCAATAAAAACGATCGGGTTTTTTAATTCATGCGGGTGAATTTTTCTGTTTTTTTCGGCCATGGTTATTAAGCGTAGTTTTTATACATACGACACTGCATGATATTTATCCTTTAAAAATGCTGGAAACCTGTACCATAAATATTTACTACTTTACCGTTTAGATCAATAAACAATAATTCAGATGAATCCGTTATCTCACCGATACAACTGATTTTTAAGTGATGCTTTTCTGCTAGTTTTTGTACTGCGGCTTCATTATTATTATTCACCGTAAAACACAACTCATAATCGTCGCCCTGAGCCAGCACCATCGACCAGTCGACCTCGTTATTATTATAATGCTCGAAATAATGTTTTGCGGAAGCTGATAGTTGAATGTCTTGCAAATCGATACGCGCACCACACCCACTGGCATCAACAACGTGTCCGAGATCAGCTATTAGTCCATCAGACACATCGATCGCACATTTTGCATACAAAACCAGCTCCTCGGCAAACTTTACTCTTGCTTCAGGACGATTTAACTTTTGAATGCATGGTAATAGTACTTCATCATTTATACCTTTCATAATAACGCCCAAGCCAATGGCTGCATCACCCATATACCCGGTAACAAAAATTTTATCGCCAACAGCAGCCTGGCTTCGACGTAATATTTTATCTGTATCACAAAGACCCATTGCCTGAATGGTTATCGAGAGGTGACCCTTTGTAGTATCACCACCGATTAAACAAATATTAAAATCTGTCAGTATGTTTTTTAGCTGATCGGAGAAAGCCTGTAACCATTTTTCATCGATTTTTGGCAGCGTGATGGCCAACGTCAACCATGCTGGCGTCGCCCCCATTGCAGCAAGGTCACTGAGGTTCACCATAATAGCCTTATAAGCAATGTCTTCTGCCGCAGTGTTTTCTGGAAAGTGCACACCTGAAATGAGCGTATCTGCAGTCACCAATAACTGCTTACCTTCAGGAACTGTTACGCTTGCGCAATCATCACCTATCGCGAAATTTACATCGTTACGGTTGTGGCTAAAAGTGAAATACTTTTTTATGATATCGAACTCAGTATTACTCATAAAAAAGCCAGGGAAGAATTTAAATAATCAGGATTTATTGGCGTGTACTTCAATATGTCTTATTTCTTTTGCAACTTTATCTAAAACCGCATTAACAAAGGTATGACTGTTTTCAGAACAGTATTCTTTGGTTATTTTTACAGCTTCATTCAAAACAACACGATACGGCACATCAAAACGGTTAATGAATTCGTAAGTAGCTAACCGTAAAATGGAACGCTCAACAGGATCAACCGATTCTACGCTACGTGACATATTTTTTTCAAGAAAGGGGTCGAGCTCGCTAATCGTAGAAGCAACACCACTAACCACTTCAGAGAAAAAAGCTGAATCCAGTTTCGACATATTATTATCATCGAAAAACTGTTGCTTTATCTCGGTGATGCTATCACCTGTCATTTGCCATTGATATATGGCTTGCATCGCCAGACGACGTGACTTACCCCTTGCTCGGGCTAGCCCTTTTGACACCGAACTTATTTTCGAATCTACGTTAGTTGAATCTGACATTACGATAATTGACTAAATTTCAGTTAAAGCCCAGTTTTAATTAAGCTGCTTAAAAACATTGACCATCTCAATAGCAGCAGCTGCAGCTTCAGCGCCTTTATTACCTGCTTTCGTCCCTGCTCGCTCAATCGTTTGCTCGATATTTTCCGTCGTCAAGATACCATTAATTACAGGTAACCCATGGTCAAGCGCGATAGCGGATAGACCTTTCGCCGACTCATTCGCAACGATRTCAAAATGCGGCGTCGCACCACGGATGACTGCGCCGAGTGCAATAATGGCATTATAACTACCTGATTGAGCAAGACGCTGCGCCGTAACTGGCAACTCAAAAGCACCTGGCACACGTACCACGGTGATGTTTGACGCTGACACACCATGTCGAACAAGCGTGTCCATCGCACCAGCTAAGAGACTCTCTACGATATAACCATTAAATCGTGCAACGACAATCGCAAAACAACCTTCCGTATACTGCAAGCTTCCCTCAATTATTTTACTTTCACTCATATCCATCTCTCTATATCTTTAATCGTCTATACCCGTAATATAGTCTACAACCTCTAGACCGAACCCAGATAACCCATGAATCACTTTTGGTGTTGTCATCAAGTGCATTTTTTTAATACCCAGATCCATCAAAATTTGAGCGCCAACACCATCTGTTCTTAAATTTTCGGGCTGTCTTGTCTTAGTCAGATCAACTTTATCATTGTCTGAATGCTCAGACATCCATTGCAACATAGCCGTATCCTCATCGGCGCTACTCAGCACAACCACAACACCTTGCTTAACATTAGCAATTTTTTCTAATGCAGCACGTAGTGGCCATGCTTTTGTACCCTGCGAATAGAAAGCATCTGTTAGTGTGTTTTTCATATGCACACGAACCGTGACAGGTTCATCAGGATTTATTTCTCCATCCACATTTAAAAGTGCGTAATGTGTCAATGCGTCGATACTGTTACGGTACGCGATTAATCTAAAACTTCCAAAGTCCGTTGGGAAATCACATTCTTCAATCCGCTCAACCGTCTTCTCATTCCTTAACCGATAACTAATTAAGTCTTCGATCGTGCCAATCTTTAAATCATGTTCTATAGCAAAAGATTCAAGATCAGGGCGACGAGCCATCGTACCGTCTTCATTTAAAATTTCAACAATCATAGCGCCAGGTTCCAAACCTGCTAAACCCGCAAGATCACAACCAGCCTCTGTATGACCAGCGCGAGTCAGTACACCACCAGGTTGCGCCATGATTGGGAAGATATGTCCTGGCTGAACGATGTCTTTTGGTGATGCATCTGGTTTTATCGCTGCCAGAACGGTTACCGCCCTATCTGCTGCGGAAATACCCGTAGTAACACCTTTAGCAGCTTCGATAGACATGGTGAAATTGGTGCTTTCTATAACATCCGCGCCATTAATCATCAGAGGCAAGTTTAACTGCAAGCAACGTTGCTGAGTCAATGTGACACAGATTAAACCGCGTCCGTAACGTGCCATAAAATTCACATCATCAGCGGTTACCGCGCTCGACGCCATCAACAGGTCACCTTCATTTTCACGGCCTTCATCATCCATGATGACGACCATCTTACCCAGGCGGATGTCTTCTATAATTTCTTCTGTAGTATTCAGCTTCATATTGGTTTTTTTAAAATGGCTAAGTATAACGACTTGCTTAATTATTATTAATCGATAAAGCCTGCTTTGGCTAATGTTTCTAATGAAAGCTTGCCACTCTGGCCAACCGCCTGTTTTAATAACAGTCGCTCCAGATAGCGTGCGATAAGATCCACTTCAAGGTTAACTTTGCTACCTATTTTATAATTCTTGATAATGGTCTGCTGTTGTGTGTGTGGCACAATGTTTATTTCAAAATCCGTATTAACAATGTTGTTTACCGTCAAACTGGTGCCATCCACACAGATAGAACCTTTCATCGCTATGTAATGTTGCAATTCTTCTGGCGCTCTAATAACGATGCGAATCGAACGTGACTCTTCTCTGATCGAAATAACCTCACCCAAACCATCGACATGTCCACTCACTAGGTGCCCACCTAATCGCGTAGTAGGCAATAACGCTTTTTCGAGATTCACTTCGCTACCTATAGTGACATCTTTCAAACTGGTTAAATTGATGGTTTCATTAGAAACATCTGCGACAAAGTGATTTAGATCAAATTGTATAGCCGTTAAACAAACACCATTAACAGCGATACTATCACCGAGTTGTACATCACTCATATCCAGTGCCTGGTCACCTTGATGTTTGACACCAACGGATAGGCGCATGTCACCACCGACCGCTTCAATTTTTTTAATACAGCCAACGGCTTCAATAATTCCAGTAAACATAAGTGCCAGGTATCAATATTATTTTCTTAATTATCGAATTATTTATTTAAACATTAACTACGACTGCTGCAGATCGATCGTATAAGAAGATAATGGCATAGATGACGCATTATTAAATTCAGCGCCAGCAGCTACCCCAGCGTATGCGATATCTTCTGCATTCGACGCTTTATCAAAAACAGCAAACATGGCACCTAATGCATATTCTGCACCCGAACCAATCGCCCAGAATTTTTTATACTCCGTTACTTCTCGAAGAGAATGCACACCGAAGATACCAAAGGGGTTAGCGATCAAGGCATCGATCTGTGTCGATTCATACGGATCATCATCTTCATCTTTTGCATTTAAAAAGTATTTCTCTTTTAATACAGGGTGTAACGTACGGAACGTTTCAAAGATAGCAAGACGTGAAGACAAGTCAATACCCAGTTTTTTTTCAACAACTTGTTTACTGGCGAACAGACTCTCTATCACCAGCTGGTGAGCGGCGCTACCAACGATACCTAAATAGTTTTCGTCGTGTCGTAAAATTTTATCGTGTGCAGCATCGTACTCAAAAGTAAGCTTAAGATCGCCAAAACTCGTCAGACTATCAGCGGCTATACAAACTTTTCCGGCTTTTTTCACAATAACTACAGTAGACATAAACAACCTCTCGTTGCGGACAAATTCCAAAGACCCGTGTTAGATCCGCTTAAAAACATATAACGTTATTCGCTACGCATCTAATTTATGCGCGCAGGTTTTGCTGAAATTCGGATATCATTACCTATCATTCTTACATCATTTATTGTCAGTGATATCCTGTCTTTCATCATTTCCAGTTCAGGCAGATGAAATAACCCTTTCGCATTATCACCCATTATATGAGGTGCCATATAAATAACGATTTCATCAACGAGGTCATTTTTTAAAAGAGCACCACATAAAACCGAACCAGCTTCTACATGCAGCAGATTAATTTCTTTTTCTGCCAGATCCTGCATCAACRACGAAAGATCTATTCTAGCATTTTGCTTACTACCTTGAGTACAACCACTCTCAATTATAAAGGGATAGGCATTACTATTATCAACATGCACTGTGGTATACACGATGCATAACTCATCCTGCGATATAATTTTTGCTAGCCTGGGTATTCTAAGCTGACTATCTAAGACAATACGTTTTGGCTGACGCACCCAATCAGTATCAGCTCCTATATTTAACTCAGTAGCTGAGACCCTGACATTCATTAAAGGATCGTCACTGAGTACCGTTTCTATACCCGTTAATATGGCAGAGCTTTGTGCCCGCATACGTTGTACATCATCACGCGATGCTTTACTACTGATCCATTTACTTTCCCCTGATGCCATCGCGGTACGACCATCCAAACTCATGGCAAGTTTCATACGAACGAAGGG
The DNA here is from genome assembly GCA_002401185.1 of Gammaproteobacteria bacterium. GTDB lineage: Bacteria > Pseudomonadota > Gammaproteobacteria > SZUA-229 > SZUA-229. The sequence continues at coordinate 10,717 of NVSH01000020.1, forward strand.
GCGTCCATATTTCATGCGCTTGATAAAACCAACATTTAAATCACGTGCCTGTGTTTCCAACAAACCGATCTCTACTTCTATTCCTGCGTCCTGCAGTTTTTTTACTCCATTCCCCGCCACCAATGGATTGGGGTCTGTCATCGCGACAAAAACTCTTTTCACACCGGCCAAAATCAATGCATCGGTGCATGGTGGCGTTTTTCCTGTGTGACAGCAAGGCTCCAAAGTAACGAACACGTCTGCGCCACTAGCAGCCAAACCTGCATGGTTTAATGCATTGACTTCAGCATGTGCTTGACCAGCAATGCGATGCCAGCCTTCACCAATAATGATATCGTGTTTAACGATAACGCAACCAACAACCGGATTTGGATCAGCAGTATACTTACCCTTGTTTGCARGGCGGATTGCATGCTGCATGAATTCGACACGGCTAGTCATAATATCAATTGATTAGGCACGAAGAAATATTCACTGATAACAGCAATCACTACTGACTAACGTTTTTTGGTGGCTTTTATTTGTTCGATCTTTTCAATAGCATCACGAAAAGCGTTCATGTCACTGAAATCCAGATATACCGAAGCAAAACGAATGTATGCAACCTGATCTAAAGTTAACAGTGCCTCCATGACAAGGTTGCCAATTTTTTCAGAACTTATTTCWCGTTCGCCAGCAGCCAGTAACTGATGCTTGATATTATTCAACGCCGCATCGACCTGTTCCGTACTGACTGGTCTTTTTTCTAATGCTCGCATGACACCAGCGACCAGCTTTTCTTCTTTGAAAGGCATACGGCTGCCATCTTGTTTAACAATGCGCGGCATATTTAATTCCGCACTTTCGTAGGTCGTAAAGCGTTCATTACATGAAACACATTCACGTCGTCGTCGAACCTGATCGCCATCGGTAGACAGCCGAGAATCGACAACCCGTGTATCTGGTGCTGAACAAAATGGACAGTACATTTATATTTAAGACCTATATGACTTAATGGTTATACACAACATTATGCTTCGTAGACGGGTAACCGCTTACAAATCTCCGACACCTTTTCACGAACACTATCAACGATTGCCATGTCTGCTTTATCATTTTTTATACTATCGATAATGTCACACATCCAGCTTGCTAAATCCGATGCATCCTGTTCAGAAAAACCACGCGTAGTCATCGCTGGTGTACCGACTCTGATACCACTGGTAACAAAAGGCGATTGAGGGTCATTAGGAACAGCATTTTTATTGACAGTAATATGCGCTTTACCGAGTTCTGCCTCAACCACTTTACCGGTCAAATTTTTCGGCGTGAAATCCCACAGAAAAAGATGATTTTCCGTACCACCCGAAACCACATTATAGCCACGTTCGATTACAACTTTAGCCATCGCCTGCGCATTAACGATAACCTGCTTCTGATAGATTGCAAATTCAGGCTCCAGTGCTTCTTTAAAAGCCACCGCTTTAGCAGCAATCACATGCATCAATGGACCACCCTGCGTACCAGGAAAAATTGCAGAGTTTAATTTTTTCACAATGTCTTGATTATTAAGAAGGGATCTTTCGCCAGCCAGAATGATTCCACCACGCGGACCACGTAATGTTTTGTGCGTCGKCGAGGTAACCACATCTGCCACACCGACTGGGTTAGGGTACAAACCGACAGCAATTAAACCCGCGACGTGGGCCATATCAACAAATAAATAAGCGCCACAAGAATCGGCTATTTCACGAAACCGACCCCAATCCATCACTTGTGAATAGGCTGAAAAACCTGCAACAATCATTTTCGGTTGGTGTTCATCAGTTAATCGCTGAACTTGATCATAATCAACAAGGCCTGTTGCATAATCAAGACCATATTGAACAGCGTTATAAATTTTGCCAGAAAAACTGACATGTGAACCGTGCGTTAGGTGACCACCGTCCGCGAGTGACATACCAAGAATGGTATCACCAGGTTGACACAAGGCCATATAAACCGCAGCGTTTGCCTGGGAGCCAGAATGCGGTTGAACATTGGCATATTCAGCACCGAACAATTGTTTTATACGATCGATAGCGAGTTGTTCTGCTACGTCAACGTTAACACAGCCACCATAATAACGACGTGCTGGGTATCCTTCGGCATACTTGTTGGTCAGCAGCGAACCCTGTGCCTGCATAACCCGAGGGCTAGCATAATTTTCGGAAGCGATCAGTTCAATATGTTCTTCTTGACGAATTACCTCATGCTGCATAGCAGACCATAAAGCTTCATCATAACCTTCAATTTTTACATCTTTAGAAAACATTCAACGCTCCCAGGCATCTAGCGCACCAAGTTACGGGCACACATTAATTTAATAATCGCCGCAATCTTAACAAATAAGCAACCTGACTGTACAGTTAACTCACTGATATTTCTACTAAATGGGGATATCACCTAAGTAAACTTAAATACAAATAAGACGGACACAAATAACGCAAAGTGCGATAGAAAAAAACGATAAATGACAAAGAGGTATTTGACCTGACGCTAGCCACCTAGATGCAATATACTTACATTACAATTTGTATGATAATCAAAAAGATAGTGCTTCCTCTCCACAGGAGGAAGCAAATTTAATGACACATGAAAATGTTACTTAGTAACCAAAAGCACCACGCGCTTTGTCAACATCAACAGCTTCTTTCGCTTTTTCTTTGTCAACGGAACCCGCCGCCGCTTTATAATCTACCCCGTCAGAACTTACTGAACTTTTAAGCTTATCTTTATCGACAGAATCCGACGCTTTGTCTTTATCAACCGAGTCAGCCAGTTTGCCATAATCTATGGCATGAGCGATTGGACTGGCGATAAAAAGCAACGCAATTATTAGTGCCTGTAATTTCATAATAATCCTATTTGTTTGTAATTTTTACGAGCAGGCATACTAACAGATTATCTTAATGATAAATTCTGCCTGTGCAAAGTTTAGGATAAATCACTTGACCGTCGTAAACAGCCTATGCATATAATTCGCCCACGTTTAACCAATTACTTGTTCAGCTATGGCGCAATATGTATTCACAATGAACGGCGTAGGCAAAGTCGTTCCTCCTAAAAAAATCATCTTGGAAGATATCAGTTTAAATTTTTTTCCTGGTGCGAAAATTGGTGTCTTAGGCTACAACGGCTCAGGAAAATCCACCCTGCTTCGCATCATGGCTGGTATCGATGACGACTTTATAGGCGAAGCTCGACCTGCCGCTGACCTACGCATTGGATACTTGCCGCAGGAACCGCAGCTTAATGAATCAAAAGACGTACGTGGCAATGTAGAAGAAGGATTAAGTGTAATAATCGACGCGCAAAAACGGCTCGATGAAGTCTACACGGCCTACGGTGAAGCCGACGCTGATTTTGATGCGCTTGCCAGTGAACAGGCAAAACTTGAAAACTTAATTCAGGCAGCTGACGCACATAACCTGGATAACAAACTGGAAATCGCTGCAGATGCCTTACGCCTACCACCATGGGATGCTGATGTAAGCAAACTCTCCGGTGGTGAACGACGACGAGTGGCTTTATGCCGACTGCTTTTATCCGCACCTGACATGCTAATTCTCGATGAACCAACCAATCATCTCGACGCAGAATCTGTTGCCTGGTTGGAACGTTTCCTAAAAGAATATACTGGCACCGTTATCGCGGTAACCCATGATCGATACTTTCTCGACAACGTCGCTGGCTGGATCCTGGAACTCGACCGTGGGCGAGGCATACCCTGGGAAGGAAATTATTCATCCTGGCTGGAACAAAAAGAAGCACGTCTGGCTACTGAGGAGAAAAAAGAAGCCAATCGCCAAAAAACCATCAAAGCCGAACTGGAATGGGTTCGCTCAAACCCTAAAGCTCGCCAGGCAAAAAGCAAAGCTCGCATGCAACGTTTTGAAGAACTATCATCATCCGAATACCAGAAGCGCTCAGAAACACAGTCCCTCTATATTCCGCCTGGCCCTCGTCTTGGCGAACTGGTCATCGAAGCTAAAAATATAAGTAAAAAATTCGGCGATAAACTTCTCTACGAAGACCTGAGTTTTAGTTTGCCGCGTGGTGGTATCGTCGGCATCATCGGTGCAAACGGTGCCGGTAAAACAACGCTTTTTAGACTGATAACCGATGAAGAAAAACCGGATAGTGGTGAATTTAAAATCGGCGACACTGTTAAGATAGCGTATGTTGATCAATCGCGTGATAGCTTAACCGCTAACAATACCGTGTGGGGCGAGATTTCTGACGAACTGGACAACATTACCATTGGAAATTACAGTGTGCCTTCACGTGGTTATGTCAGCCGCTTTAACTTTAAAGGTGAAGACCAACAGAAGTTTATCAAAGATTTATCTGGCGGCGAACGCAACCGTGTTCATCTCGCCAAGCTACTAAAAAGCGGTGGCAACTTATTACTGCTCGACGAACCAACCAATGACCTCGATGTTGAAACCTTACGCGCACTCGAAGAAGCCATACTCAACTTCCCCGGCTGTGTCGTTGTTATCTCACATGACCGCTGGTTTCTCGATCGTATCGCTACGCATATACTGGCCTTTGAAGGCGAAAGCAAAACCACCTGGTTCGAAGGGAACTACACAGAATATGAAGCTGACCGAGTAAATCGTTTAGGCGAAGAAGCGGCCATCAATCCGCATAGAATCAAGTTTAAAAATATAACTTAGTAACGTAGACACACGCCATGGTTAACTTCTCTTTTTTACGGCCTTCAGTTTGTAGAAACCTTTGGTTACGCTGAAACCGTATGCCGACTTACCATCTTCTATAGGCTCTACATAACAAATACGCCCCCAGACTTCCTGAGAATTACCATCTGGGAAACGCAATAACACTTGAACTCGATCATCAAGTTCGAAACATGCCTCAGAAAGAAAACGAAACCCTCCTTTACCAATATTTTCAATATAAAATGATTTAGAAGAAAGCTGATCTTGAGCCTCACCATTAATAATTAATACCTGTATACAATAACCGTCTAGCGAAGCTCTTTCTTGATCCTGTGTCATCTTTTTATTGTCTCTTTCTTAAATACTTATTTTTATTTTTTTAATATCTAGCGTATCCATCATCCATTGATAATGAAAGGTTTATTATTTTTGAAATTACTTTTTCTTAGGAAGGTTTAATTCTCTGTAATGATCGAGTCTTTCCTTTATTCTGGATTCCAAGCCTCGATCAACGGGGTGATAATACACTTTTTCCCCTAATAAATCTGGGAAATATGTCTCGCCCGCTGCAAAGCCCTGCTCTTCATCATGCGCATAACGATAATCCCTGGCGTAACCAAGTTCCTTCATAAATGTCGTTGGCGCATTTCTTAAATGTAATGGCACATCGTAAGATGCCGAAGACCTGGCATCTAACATAGCCTCTTTATATGCCGTATAAACAGCATTGCTCTTTGCTGTTGATGCCAGATATACGATAGCTTGGGCGATAGCTAATTCACCTTCAGGGCTACCAAGACGCTCGTAGGTTTGCCAGGCATCCAGTGACAACTGCAGACCGCGTGGATCCGCATTACCGATATCTTCTGATGCCATCCTAAGTACACGACGTGCGATATAAAGTGCATCACAACCACCGTCGATCATTCTGCAAAACCAGTAGAGCGCAGCATCCGGATTACTGCCGCGTACTGACTTATGTAATGCTGATATTTGTTCGTAAAATAAATCGCCGCCTTTGTCAAAACGACGAAGACTTTGCGAAGTGACATTCTCTACAATATTTATATCGATCAACAACGTATCGGAATCATTATGTTTTGACCCTGTTGTTGGTTCGGCCAAGTCGCAGGCAATTTCCAGAAAATTTAAAGCCCGGCGCGCATCACCATCTGATGACTGTGCTAGCAGTTCCAGGCAATCATCTTCGAGTGCGACATTCAGGGGTTGAAGTTGATTATCTTTTGTTATGGCCTGGCGAATAACCGCTTTTAGGTCATCCACTGTCAGCGACTTTAAGATGTACGTTTTCACCCGTGACAACAATGCGTTATTTAATTCAAACGACGGGTTTTCTGTTGTCGCGCCTATAAAATAAACGGTACCGTCTTCGACATAAGGCAAAAAGGCATCTTGCTGCGATTTATTAAACCGATGCACCTCATCGACAAATAGAATCGTCTGCTCACCTTGTGCTTGCCATTGCTGCGCTTGCGCGATGGCAGCACGTATATCTTTTACCCCTGAAAGTACCGCAGATAAATTTATAAAATGCGCCTGCACTGCATTGGCTATTATTTTTGCCAGTGTGGTTTTACCGGTACCCGGGGGGCCCCAAAAAACCATTGAATGCAAGGTTTGGTTTTCTATCGCCTGCGTGAGCACTTTACCTTTGCCGATAATATGACTCTGCCCGATAAAATCAGACAGTGATTGCGGACGCATTCTGTCAGCAAGAGGCCGATAAGACAGGCCTTGCGTATCAAAAAGTTCGGCAGACACGTTGGCACTGTTTATTTACAGATTGCGATTTAACCACCAAAAACATCCACGCCTTCAGGCGGTACAAACTGAAATATTTCTTTTGCTAAGATTGTGTTAGTTGAAATTTCTGAAAAAACGATGTCTGTTACCTGTTCAAACTGATCATGCAACTGCATGAATCGCAACCCATGCACATCAAGACCAACAACGATTTCGCTGAAGTCTGATTCATTCGATTTACTTTCAAGTTTTAAACGATACACACCATCACTATTATCTAATGGTGACACTATAAAATTTTTATACAATGTTGAACTGTCCTGCAATAACGCCATAGGTGAGGAAGACGAACTAACACCATGACGCTGTACGGTTACCTGWTGTAGATCAACGTCGTATATCCATATTCGCTCACCATCAGAAACGATAATTTGCTCATAAGGCGTCTTATAATTCCAACGAAACTTACCAGGGCGAYCAAGGTAAAACTTGCCTTCGGTTTGTTGCAGGATCTCGCCTTCATGGGTACGTAAGGTTTGATGAAAATTGGCTTCCAGTGTTTGCGTATCTGCCAGAAATTTTTCCAAATAGAGTTCACCCGTTGATGTTTTATCTTCAGCAGATGCATACGCTAAAAATAAATTAGCTAGTATTATTATATTTAACAGGATAATTTTCATGCTTAACTCTTCACTTAAAATTCTTACTGTCATCTCGAGCGTTTATATGTGAGGGATTTTTTTCACAAAGGAAAGCAATATGCACGCAGGCTTATGATTTCTCCCGCTGCTCGAAATGACAACAATGGGTTTTTATAAGACTAATACTGTGCCCTCAACCTTCAACGGGTGGTGGCGCTAACACTTCCCTGGAACCATTCGACTGCATCTCAGAAACAACACCTGCAGACTCCATTTCTTCAATCATCCTTGCTGCACGGTTATAACCAATTTTCAATCGGCGTTGCACATAAGAAATAGAAGCCTTCCGCGTTTGCGTGACGATAGACACAGCTTCGTCGTATAAGGCGTCGACATCGTCACCAGCAGGTTTTTCTCCTGGTAGTACCGTCGAATTTTCTTGCAAAATTTCTTTGATATAATTAGTTTCATACTGTTGCTTAAGAAAAGCCACAACCTTGTGCACTTCATGATCATCAACAAAAGCACCATGAATACGGGTCGGCATACTGCTACCTGCTTCCATATACAACATGTCACCATGACCTAATAAATTTTCTGCTCCCATCTGATCAAGAATGGTTCGCGAATCAACACGTGATGAAACCTGAAAAGCAATTCTTGTCGGTATGTTCGATTTAATCAATCCCGTCACCACATCTACAGAAGGCCGTTGCGTTGCTAATATTAAATGTATACCGGCGGCTCGTGCTTTCTGCGTTATGCGAGCAATAAGCTCTTCGATTTTTTTACCGACCACCATAAACAGGTCAGCAAACTCATCCACTACGACAACAATGTAAGGCAAGGGTTGCAATTTTTGCGGTTGTGCGCCAGGTGGTTGATGGTCAGGATCAAACGTTGGGTCATCCAGTGGTTCCCCTGCGGCAATAGCTTCTTTAACCTTACGGTTATACCTTGCAATGTTACGCACCCCTAAACCAGCCATTAATTCATAACGATTATCCATCTCACCGACACACCATCGCAATGCGTTGGCGGCCTCCTTCATGTCGGTTACCACCGGCGTAAGCAGATGTGCAATACCTTCGTATACGTTTAATTCCAACATTTTTGGGTCGATTAAAATCAGGCGCACTTCATCTGGTGTACTCTTGTATAACAAGCTTATCAACAGTGCGTTCACACAGACAGACTTACCCGAGCCCGTGGTACCGGCAACCAGTAAATGTGGCATTTTACCAAGATCAGCCACCACCGGATGACCAGCAATATCTTTACCTAAGCCGAGCGTAAGCGGTGAAGCAGAATCATCATATTGTTTAGACATGAGTATTTCACTTAAAGAAACAATCTCACGATGTTCATTAGGCAACTCTAAACCGACACATGTTTTCCCGGGTATGACTTCTACGATAAGAATACTGGGCACAGAAAGTGAACGTGCCAGATCCTTAGATAACGCCGTAATTTTRCTGGCTTTAACGCCCGCAGCAGGCTGCATTTCAAAGCGGGTAATGACCGGRCCAGGGTGAACCGCTACCACTTCTACTTCAACACCAAAATCCGCCAGTTTTATTTCGACCAGTCGAGACAAGGCCTCCAGCGCTTCATTAGAAAAACCCTTTACCTGGGGTTTAGGTGGATCCAGTAGACGCAGTGCGGGTAATTCAGGGTTTGATGGCGCATCAAATAGCTGAATCTGTTTTTCTCTGTCCATACGTTCAGAAATTTCAACTTTCTTGAGAACCGGTTCGATCCTGACGTCAGAATTACCCTGTGCCAGGCGAGCCGCTTGTTTTTTCTTACTGGCAGCGACCACTTCCTGTCGTTGCTGCTTCGCTTCTTCACCGGCCTTTTTCACCTGCCTACTTTCAATAATAAACAGCACTTTGGCCTGTATCCACTCGTAGCAATACATTACAGCACTACCAAAAATGTCTATTACACTAAACCACGAGATACCGGTAAACAATGTGATGCCCGCAAGAAAAACGGCCAATAATATTAACGTAGAGCCAAGCAAGCCCATCGAACCAGCCATGGCATCACTTAACCACAGACCCAGGATGCCACCACCACCTTCAGGCAATTGACCATCGTTAATCGAAAAATGCATACTGGTTAAAGCGCAACCCATGGCAACGGTGACTAAAAAACCAGCCCAACGGACACCGAGTTCATGATAATCGATGTCCTTATCCGTTTCGATATGGTTGCTTCGTAAAACCAACCAGCTACTGTACGCAATGATGACCGGGAACAAATAAGAGAGATAGCCGAACAAAGTATAAAGAACGTCAGAAAACCAGGCCCCAACCGTACCGGCTGCATTGTGCGTTGTTTCACGCAAGCCTGTGTAAGACCAACCTGGGTCAGCGACATGATAGGTAAACAGCGCAGTAAATAAAAAAAGAGCAAGCGCCATCAACACCAACATTGCAGCTTCACGTAGACCTCGCGATAACTGACTTACGATTTCTGTGTTTTTACCCGTGTTTTTTATTGTTTTTGTACGGCGTGCCTGAGCCAAACTGGATACCTGTTCTTAAAATAATGATCGTATTGAGACGCGCAATTATACACTTGCGTGCAATAAAATATCAGACATAAGTACAGTATAGAGCCAGCATATTAAACCGTACCACTTACCTAATTCATCGAAATCTCACGAATCAATACGTCATCAACAACCTCGCCATGATAAATGGCCAACGCATGGTATAAGGCACTCTGAACAGGCGCATCCGAAGCTGCCATCACAGCAAAGATATCTTCATCCATAGTTGCGTTTAAACTGGCCAATACTTCAACATAAGGCAGAATAGCTGTAGATAATGACTGTGAAGACGTACGTGCAACGGTGGCAGGCATATTTGGCACGGCAGTATGAATCACGCCATGTTCGACATAACTTAACTTTTCGCTACTGGTCGCTCGAATGTTTTCAACACAGCCACCCTGGTCGATAGCTATATCCACGATAACACTACCCTGGTGCATTTTCTCGATTACAGATTGCTGCAACACAACCGGCGCTCTCCGTCCCGCCAGTAATACAGCACCGATAACAAGGTCGGCATTACTACAATAAAGTTCTGTATTTTCAGGTGTCGATAAATGCGTATTGATCGATGGTAGTCGTAAGGCCAACTGTTTCAATTTACTTTCGTTTACGTCCAGCACATCGACATGCGCCCCAAGTGCTGCACTAACCGCAGCCGCCTGACTACCCGCGACACCAGCGCCGAGCACAACCACACGACCTGTTTCAGAACCATCGACACCGCCAAGCAAGACACCACGTCCACCACGGTTTTTGAACAGCAGGCTTGCGCCTCGTATCGCCGCGATTCGACCAGCTACCTGACTCATCGGTGCTAACAGTGGTAGTTCACCTTTATTATTTGTTATCGACTCAAATGGAACCGCACTAAGACCAATATCACATAGAGTCTGGACTAACGACAAATCTGCCGCTAAATGCAAATAGCTAAACAAGATGTGATGCTTTCGTAGATGGTCTAAATCACACTGTAATGGTTGTTTTACTTTAACGATAAGTGTGGCGCGTGCATACACTTGTTGTGCACTCGCGAGTAGATCTACGCCAACAGACTGATATTCCTCATCACCGTAACCGCTATTAAAACCCGCATTATTCTCCATCAAAACGACATGGCCGGAGGCAATTAACGACTTACATGCAATAGGCGTTAACGCGATTCGGCCTTCGCCTGTCATTATTTCTTTTGGCAAACCAATCTTCATCTTATTTGTTCCACTAATAACCCTTGCCGATATGATTACGACCGTAGATATTATCCTATGTTTCCGATCAAATTTATTCGCTTTTTATAAAGCCACATTAATCATAGAACAAAACTTTTAAAGAAAACAATTGTCATTAAGATTTGCTAATATATGCGACCCAGTAAAACATAACTGTACGATTAAAACTGATTTCTGTTGGAGAAAAACATGAGCGAATCGCGCCACGCACGTCTATTAATAC
>NVSH01000021.1 GCA_002401185.1 Gammaproteobacteria bacterium
TGTCTTTAACCGGCACTATCGAGTCGAGTCTGGATATTGGTAGTGAAATCATCAATCAGATCAAAACGATCAATCGTGTGCACAAGAAAAAAGTTCAGCAGGCGGGTTTTGCTGTATTAAAAGCACCAAATATTCCTTCAGTCTTATTAGAAACTGCGTTTATTTCGAACCCGAGAGAAGAGAAAAACTTACGCAGTTCCTCACATCAGAAAAAAATCGCTAAAGCGATTACTCGAGGTATTAGTAAATACTTTGCTCGTAAGGCACCGCCTGGTACCTGGCTCGCATCATCGCAAGGAGAGTACTTTGTTGGTTCTGGAGATGATGTAAGTGTAATAGCAAAGAGTCATCATGTTGACGAACAAGATTTGCGTGCACGCAATGCGTTGTATGCTGATAACCTGATAGCAGGACAGGTGATTAAAATTCCAGTGAGTTAGATAGATAATAAGAATAATAATAATCTCACGGAAAGCTGCTAATGACCCTTTATAGGGTCATTTTTTTTGGTGATTTCGGATACTTAGTTGATATTATTAATAGAGGTGCCCTTAAGCAAAGTATTCGTCGAACTGTTAACGTTTAATCAGTCATAAAATTTTAAATTTCTCCGTTACTTATGTTTTTATATCGGTATTAAACCAGAAAACTTTAGTAAAATTTAAAATTTTTTGTTATAAGGATTATTAGTTCATCAACCAATTAGCTGATTTTTGTTCAGATATAGTTAAATGGTTATAAAATAATTTGTTTAAAAAATGACAGTTTCAATTAGGGTTAGCTTGGTAAGCGCTTGTATTTTCAAGAATAATGGCTGTATTTTGTGCGGTTGTTAGAAAATAACAATAAGTTAACTTGTATTTATGATGTATTTAATACTTAAAAAGCACTTATTTTTATTGTGTCAGATAAATGACAAATTTGTCAGCTTATGACAAATAAATTTATTATGAATTTAACGTTTTTTCTTTGATATTCACTAACTTAGCGACTAAATTATACCTATTACAAAAATTTACAAATAAAAAAGTAAAAAACAATAATAACAATTAGAAAAGTAACAATTGTACCTCCCCCCCGAAAAGTGCTGTTGTATCCCTTTCTGCCAGAGCGTAAACGTTTAGGCGCAACAGAAACTTAAAATGCTAAAAAAATCTTAAAGCAGTTGATGTTTTTCTATTCGGTGTTTTGTGCTGTTTTTGTTAATAAAAATTTATCGGGAAACGGTCGAGAAATAATTTTGAAGAATATTCGTTACAACTTGGGTCTGTGTGGTTTTGGCATCTCTATGATGTTAAAAATTGTTGCTGCTAATAATAAAGTTGGTGACACTGTCAATATTGTTAAGCAGTACTTCAATATCTTTACCGCTTTAATTTTCTCTTTGTTATTGTTTTCGTCAAATGTATTTTCAGCTGCTGGTGATCTGATTAGTAACACAGCGACTATTAGTTATGATCTTGCTGGCGTTCCAACAATGACTAATGCCTCAACAACATTTACTGAAGACCGTAGAGTTAACTTTGTTGTGGCCGCATCCAATGGTGGATTAACCGTTCCTGTGATTAGTGATATGACCGATGCGGTCATGCAATTTATTATTACTAACACGGGTAATGATACTCACGATTTTTTAATCGCAGCGGTTAATACTTCACCCAATCCTTTTGGTTTACCCGCAGATTATTTTGATCCTCTGCTAGGTACGGTGCAAACATTTGTAGAAAGTGGTGTCACCAATGGTTATCAGGCGGTTGAAGATACTGCGGTATTTGTTGATGAATTAGCACCTGGTGTTTCGAGCACTGTCTATGTTTTGGCTGATATGCCGACCGTTGTTATTGATGATGTCGCTGCGGTGGTATTGATTGCACAAGTGGCCGAAGGTGGCTCGCCTGGTATCGAAGGCGCTTTTATTAATGCTGATGATAATGGTCGTATTAGCCCAGACAGCGCACCAGCCGGTGATTACGGTAATGGCGCAACCAATGTTCCTGCCGGTGTATCAACAATCAATGCAGATACCCTGGGTATGGAGACAGTATTTAATGATCCTGCAGGATTAAATATTGAAGACTTGAGTACGGCGTTGGTTACTGACATCGTCGGTAACGGCCAGCATTCAGATGCTGGTGCATATCAGGTTAAATCACCCGTCAACATTGTTAAATCAGTAACCGTTATCGATACCTTGGGTGGTAATGACCCACACTCTGGTGCAACTTTACGCTATCAACTTAACGTCACCGTAGTCGGCAACGTTGCTGTTGATGATCTAGTGATCGTCGATGCGATTCCAGCAAATACTACCTATACCGACGACTCGATAATACTTAATGGCGTTTCACAGACTGACGTTATTGATCTGGCGACAGATTATTCGCGTGCCATCGATATTTTGAGTAAACCCGTAGTGAGTATAGAAGTTGATCTGAGTGAAGGTGGCGTAGTTGCCATCGGTTCTGGTGTGACAAATACAATAATTTTTGAAGTAACCATTAATTGAGGAAAAAAAATGAAAACCCAAAAACAAAAAACATTATTGACGATTTTAATCTTTGCCTTCTCAGTGTTCGTGGCAATGGGTGCCTATGCGGAAGAAGGGGCAATACGTTTTAGTAATAATGCATTCAAACAAGTTATTTCAAAAGCGGCAGATGGCACTGTGCAATACGATTATATCGAGCCGAGTTTAGTGCTGCCAGATGATGTCATCTTATATGAAATCGTATTTGAAAATATCAGTGGACAGGAAATTTCAAATATTGTTATCAATAATCCTATCGCGAATAATTCAGTCTATCGTGATAGTTCTGCAGCGGGTGATTCTACAGACATAACGTTTTCAGTCGATGGTAAAAACTTTGCCGCAGCCGGTGCTTTGACAGTAAAAGATAGCAGCGGAAAAAGTTGGCAAGCAAAGCCGGAAGATTATACGGCAATACGTTGGTTGTATAAAAAAGCTCTAAAGCCGGGTGAGAAAAGCAAAGTTACTTATAAGACATCGATTAAGTAGATGACAGTGTGATGACAAATTAACAGATAAGTTGATGCGAAATTTAAGTCGACAATATGGTGTTTATGTATGGCCCAACATGATTGGGTCAATTGTCGTTTCTGTGCCTATGAAAAATATTTTAACAATGACTCGTCGTTGGGCAGGTAGTTGCCGTGTAGGTAACAGGGATGGCCCGCTGATATTCCACATGCGTGACGGGCCGCCAAATGTTAACGGCCCGTCAGGCGGAACAGGACCACCAGCGATAATGAAAGGTGGTACAGGTCCGCCGCTAAAAACAGGCCCGCCGATGGCATGGTTGGTTAAAAAGAAAACACTAAAGAAGTTTTAAACATAAATGGGAAAGTCTTTAGAAATAATAAGGAAAAAGTAAAAGTAATAACAATAACGTAAATAGTCTCTCAGAGACTTAATAGAGGTAAACATAATGAAAACGAGTAAACGAAACAAGCTTTTAAGCTTGGCACTGGCAGGCAGTTTTAGTCTGTTTGGTGCAACCAATGCCCTTGCGGCAGCGGGTGATACCGTGTCTAACAGAGCAACGCTTAGTTACGATGTTGGCACTATTAATCAAACAGTCATCGAATCTGGAACGGGTGCTGGTAACTCAACAGCAGGCATCGGAGCAGGTAATGATACGGACTTTTTAGAAGACCGTTTAATCAACTTTGATGTGGTTCGTGGCGGTAGTACTGGAACGGTTACGCCGGGTGGTTTATTACAATCAGTGCAATATACGGTGACTAATAATGGTAATGGTGCACAGGGCTTTTTATTAAAAGGTCTAAACAATGCTGGTGGTACGGCAGACCCATTTGGTGGCACGGTTGATGAGTTCGATGCGTCAGCTGTTCAAACCTTTGTCGAAGATGGTACAAATGGGGGGTTCCAATCGGCTGAAGATACGGCTGCTTTTGTGGCTACTTTGGCAGCAGGTGCATCGGTTAATGTCTATGTTGTATCAACCATTCCCTTAGTCGATAGTGGTGCCAACCCATTGGTTAGTACCAATGTTGCGGTGATGACTCTGGTCGCACAATTAGCGATTGCTGGAAGTACGGGTATCGCGGCGGATGCAATTATTGCCGATGATAATGGTAATACCAGCCCAGGTGGTACGGGTTTTACTAATGGTGCAGAAAATGTGGCAGCAGGTGTTGCAGCAAACAATCCTGATGATCCAACGACGGAAGAAGTGGTGTTCAATGATGCAGCCGGTACGCAAGATGGCACTGGCGCGGCAGATGTTGCACAAAATGCACAGCATTCTGACGATAGTTCATACACCATCCAGTCTGCTGAATTGACGGTGACAAAAGCGAGTGCTGCGTTGTGGGATCCACTCAATCTCGCAACAAATCCTAAGTCTATTCCTGGTGGTTTCGTACGTTATACCATTACCATTGCCAATGCAGTGGGTGCGGCGGATGCTGATCTAACGACCTTGCAAGATGTGTTAGCAGCTGAGCTGGATCTGGATGTTGATTTTGCCGATGGTTCAGCAGCCAATGTCCCTACAGGCATAGTTGGTCAATCTATACAGATTACGCATGTTGATAATGCGATTACCCTTTTATGTACTTCTGTAGCGGATGCTGATGGTTGTGATTACACAGGTGGTGCCGGTGGCACAATCGATGTGAATATCGCCACCGTAATGGGTGTGAATGCAACCTTAACAGCGGGTGAAACACTGACAATTACCTTCAACGTAATCGTTCAGTAATCACGGAAGATACGTAAAGTCATGTTGCGATTAATGTTACATACCTTAAATTCCTGCTTTGGTGTAATAACCAAAGCAGGAATTGCGGTGTGTGCGTTAATCGTAAATACTTTTACTAAACATGAGATGAACTGTGTGAAAAATCATACAGTCCATCTTCCAGAAATTGTTCAGCCGAATGCTAGCTTGAATAGTTTCTGGAAGATGCCTCACCATTTATCAACAGGGTTTATCCTGTTTGTAGTAATGGTTTTCGTTTCAATGAATGTGAATGCGATAACGCCACCTGGTACGGCTATCGATAATATCGCCACGGCTACATTTGATTTTTCTGGTTCTGGCGGTGTGGTCGCGAGTAATACGGCATCGGTTACGTCAACCATTATTCAGACAGCATCGTCTGTTTCTTTATTCCAGTTTGATGCCACCGCAACCAGTGCATTTACCCCAACGGTTGTCACGCAGCATGCTACCAGTGGCCCACCAGGCGCTGGATTTGTTGTTTCTGCAAACCCTGTTGTGCCTGTCGTCGGTGCAGCGCCTATTATATTAATACCGGCAAACCCGCAACCGTTGAACCCTGTTAATGTTTACAGTACAGGCGAACCCGTGTTTGCTCAGGTCGATGATCAAGATCAAAACCTTGATCCATCCGTGCGGGAAACGGTTATCGTCATCGTTACAAGCTCTACCGGTGATCGTGAAGAATTAATTCTCACTGAAACAGGCGTTAATACAGGAATATTTGTCGGTTACGTGCAGTCCACATCAAACCCAGTGAGCCAATATGACGGGTTGTTAACTTTAGGCCCAGAGGCTACGGTAACCGTACAGTACACGGACCCATTTGATCCCACCGATACCAGTACAGGCGGTTCATTGGTTGACCCGTTTGGTATCGTCTTCAGCAGTCTTAATGGTGCACCATTAGATGGTGCGATTGTTACAATACTGGATGCGGCTGGTAACCCTGCAAACGTTTTTGGTGATGACGGTATAAGTACCTATCCCGCTACGTTAGTAACGGGAGGTAGTGCTACAGACAGTGGCGGTACCGTATACAATTTCCCCGTCGGTGGTTATCGGTTCCCACGTTTGTTGCCTGCAGATTATCGTCTGGTTGTTACGCCACCTTCGGGTTTTGAAGGGCCGTCTACAGTTTCTACTGCCAATTTACAAACGTTGCCAGGTGCGCCTTTTGCATTAGATGTTGCGGCATCGTTTGCCAATTTATTTACCCTGGTCATCGGACCACCACTTAACGTTGACGTGCCTCTTGATGCATTATCATCCTATCTGGTTATTGATAAAACCGTATCAAAAGATACCGCTGCGGTAGGTGATTTTGTTCAGTACTCATTAACTTTAACGAATACCGACGTAAACACCGTTTCAAGTAATCTTGTCATTACAGATACGTTACCGATTGGCTTGCGATATCAATCAGCATCCGTGCGTTATGATGGTGCTAGCGGTGTTGCGCCACAGATTTCAAGTAATGGGCGAAAACTAACGTTTTCTGTTAATCAATTATTACCTGGAGCATCCATACAATTAAAGTATGTAACTGAATTAACCGTGGGCACCCAACTCGGCAAGGCAGTGAATAGTGTCATTGCACAGGATGATCGTGGCACACAGTCAAATACCGCGGTAGCAGCCATAACTGTAACGGAAGATTTATTCGCCAGTAAAAGTTTTATTGTTGGTCGTGTCATCATCGGTGAATGTGATGCAGACAGTACTTTAATCAATCCGGGGCTACCGTCCGTTCGTGTTTTTATGGAAGACGGTACATATGCAGCAACCGATGAAGATGGTCGTTTTCATTTCGAAGGTATAAAACCGGGTATACATGTTGTTCAAGTTGATAAAGAAAGTATCCCCGATAACCTGGAGATCGTTGACTGTGTGAAAAATACTCGATTTGCTGGTACACCTTATTCGCAATTTGTCGATATCCAGGGCGGTACATTATGGCGAACAGATTTTTACGTTCGTGAGAAAAAACCGATATCTGATACCACAACACTGTTTATAAAGAGTGAATTAAACGAAGAAGAAATTCAATACACGATAGAGATGAACAACGGTGAAGTCGCCATAAACAATTATCGTTTAATTATTAACCTGCCCGACGGCATTGAATACGATTTAAATAGCAGTGTTTTTGATGCTGAGGTTATAGAAGACCCTTACATCAATGACAATATTATCGTTTATCGATTGGGTGACCTGGGCAAACGCTGGAATAAGGTGCTTGCTTTTAAAGGACGCATCAAAGAAAAAGCAGATGGCGATCTTGTTACCACTGCTTTTGTCATTCTCAATACAAAAACAAAGAAAAATATTCGTTCTCAGCCGATTCAAAATAAATTGGCGGTGAGTCGTATACGAGAAGAAGGTAAAACGGTTGTCTATCAAGCTTATTTTCAGCCGTTGGGAACGKWKYTTWMTTATTTGAGCAAAAAAGGTATACGTGAAGCGATTAACAACCTGGGTGAAGTCGATATAACAAGAAATGATGTAACGGGTTATTCAGATAACACCTCGGTAAAGCAAAGAAGCATCTGGTTATATGAAGATAATACGGTTTTATCAAGAGAACGCGCAAAAGTTGTCGGTGATTTTCTTATCAATGAATTAAATATTGCCAAAGATAAAATTTTTATTCAAGGTGCGGGTACAGTTAATCCTGCTGGCGTGAACGATTCCGTTCAGGGTCGTGCATTAAATCGTCGTGCGGATCTTGTGGTAAGCACCAGTGCGGTCGTCGCTCCGGGTAATGTCGAGTTGGTTACCTCGCAAAGTGAAGTGAGTGAGATAACCCTTGAAGGCCAGGCCGAATACAAGGTTGAAAAACTTATCGAAGCACCACCGATAACGGAACAACGGGACATAAGCACTTTTGACGAATTCTGGATAAAAGAAGCAACACCAGGTTATGAATGGTTGACGCCTGATGTTAACTACACACCCTTTGCGCCTTCGGTAAACCTTGCTATTAAGCATAAGCCTGGTGACAGTTTCGAGATAATGATTAATGGCAAACCATTAAATCCATTGTTCTACTTTGGTATAATCAAAAACAAAACCAATACTATTGCGCGTAGTTATTGGCAAGGTGTACACCTTGATAATGGCAATAACCGATTTGAATTTATCGTTAAAGATAAACGTGGCAAAGTGGTTAAAACATTAACGCGTAATGTGATTTTTTCAGGCATACCGGTAAGGGCAGAATTAGATCTTGAACATTCTCGACTCATTGCTGATGGCCGTAATGTGCCCGTTGTGGCTATCCGTGTTTATGATAAGAGTGGTCATTTCGCACGTCCGGGATCTCGTGGAAAGTATGTCCTGTCTGAGCCTTATCTCTCGCAGCAGGCAGTGGAAGCCTTCCAGGTTAATCGACTATCCGGTTTAAATCGCGACGACCCGGAGTATATCGTCGGGCAAAATGGTATCGCTTATATCGTCTTAGAACCTACGACTATCACGGGTAGATTAGAGATTAATCTGCCTTTTGCTGGCCGTAAGAAAACACAATTACAAACCTGGATGCAGCCTGAAGTGCGTGACTGGATCATGGTCGGTTTGGCAGAAGGCACGATCGGTTATAACGCCATCTCGGGTAATGAAGAAGCATTAAATGCGAGTGATGTTGAGGATGAATTTTACGGCAATGGCAAGGTTGCTTTCTATGCTAAAGGTAAAGTGAAAGGTGACTGGTTGTTAACCACGTCTTATGACACGTCGAAAGAATCAGTCGCAGGTGATAACCGTGTTAACCAGTTAATCGATCCCAATACTTATTACACTATATACGGTGACAACTCACGTCAACGACATGATGCTTCCAGTGCTGAAAAACTCTACATAAAAATCGAGCGTCAATATTTTTATGCGTTATTCGGTGACATGGATACCGGTTTGAGCATAACTGAACTGTCGAAATTTAATCGCCGTATGACAGGTATTAAATCTGAATATGATGATGGCAATGTTTCATACACAGTGTTTGCGGCAGAAAATGTAAACAACTTCATCAAAGATGAAATACCAGGTGAAGGCATATCCGGACTGTATCGTTTAAGCGGTAAGAATATTGTTATTAATAGTGATGATATCGTTATTGAGACACGTGATCGTTTCCGTAGTGAGATAATMATTAAWACAGAAACCATGCGTCGCTACCTCGACTACAGTATTGAYTAYAGYGATGGCACTATCTTCTTCCGTAAACCGATTGCCAGCCGTGATGAAAACTTCAATCCAATATTCATCGTTGCCGATTATGAAATCGAAGCACCGGTTAAGGGTGATATTACCGCAGGTGGTCGAGCAGCTATTCGATTAAAAGACGGTCAGATAGAGCTGGGTGCAACGCTGATTCATGATGGTAGTGAGCTAAAAAGTGGCGATCTTATCGGCGTTGATGCGCGTATAGAGCTAGACAGTCAGACGGAAATTCGTTTAGAAATAGCAACAACCGACGTAACTTCTGGTAATCAGGATCTGACCGGTTCTGCCTATTCAGCAGAGATTGTGCATGGCGGTGATAACTTAAAAGTACGTGCTTATGCACAGCAACAGGATGAGGATTTTGGTCTCGGTCAACAATCCATTASTCAGACAGGCACGCGTAAATACGGTGCAGAAGCTAATTACCGTCTCACGCAGGAGACAGCGGTCAACGGTGTTCTTTATCATGAAGACAACCTGAATGCTGACAGTAAACGAGATGTTGCAGAAGTAAACGCTATCTATAGTAAACGTGATTATTCTTTAAATGCCGGCCTGCGAATTGCACGTGATAAAGATAGTCTGGGCATCGCTAATGATTCTAATTTATTATTACTGGGTGCAAGTAAGAGCTTTTTAGGTAATAGCGTGAAATTACGCGGCAGCGCGGAAATAGCGATAGATTCTAAAAACGAAAATATCGATTATCCATCACGTTATATCATAGGTGCTGACTACTTCGTTACACCCAATGTTAACCTGTTCGCCGAAAATGAATGGACCATGGGTAATAATCAGGATACACAGATGACACGTGCAGGTGTACGTGCAACACCATGGAAAAATGCGCAGCTGAACACAGCAGTCAATCAGGAAGTCAATGAGAATGGCCTGCGTTCGTTTGCCACATTAGGCCTGACGCAGGGTTTCCTGATCAACAAACGTTGGAGTGGTGATGTCGCACTGGATCATTCACAAACCATGCGTACGCCAGGTGTAAAAGCGTTTAATGATAATGTTCCCATCGCGCAGGGTACGACAGATAATGACTTTACAGCAATCTCTGTCGGTACGACTTACAATGCGCAAAGTTACACATTAAATAACCGTATTGAATTCCGCAAAGCTGATCTTGAAGATAAATACGGTGCCATCATCAATTGGGAGCGAAACCTGAAAGGTGGCGTTGGTTACTCTGCGACAACACGTTTATTTAAAACA
This sequence comes from Gammaproteobacteria bacterium, assembly GCA_002401185.1. Lineage (GTDB taxonomy): Bacteria > Pseudomonadota > Gammaproteobacteria > SZUA-229 > SZUA-229. Next base: position 10,212 of record NVSH01000021.1, read on the forward strand.
GAGCGTACGGATAATAGTGAAATTATTGACGGTGACATACGTTTCTCTGTGGCTTATCGACCCTTGCAATCACGCTGGATTGCATTGAATCGTCTCGATTTTAAATTTGATTCAAGCACCGACATCATCGGTATAAAAACACGTCAGCGTAAGTTGATCGAAAACCTGACGACTAACTACCTTATCGATGATAGGAATCAACTCGCGTTTAATTTTGGTATGAAATACGTGGTGGATAATTTCGATAACGCAGAATATAGTGGAATAACAGGTTTGATTGGCAGTGAATTCCGTCATGATATAAGTGCTATTTTTGATGTTGGTGTGCATGCGCATACGATGTATTCTACAAATTCTAGTGTGCAGCAATACTCGGCAGGTATTTCATTCGGTTGGAATATGACACGAAATATCTGGTTGAGCATGGGTTATAACGTTGACGGTTTCGAAGACAAAGATTTTTCAGCCGCCGCTTATACAGCAAACGGACCGTACATCCGTTTCCGTCTGAAGTTTGATCAGGATACCGCGGACCAGATACAAAGCTGGTTAAATTAAAAAAGGATTTTGCACGAAACATCTTTATTCGTCGTAGCAAAGTACGCTATTCATACAATACATAAGCTAAATAAACGTGATGCAATTAATACTCGGTTACTCGAGGTTTGTCGTGTAGATACCGTGGTGGTTCGTATTACGCGGTGTGTGTTTAAGCTTAGGTAGGTCGTGAGCATAACGATTATTTCAGTGGTACTGGCCGTGATGAAGGGAATAATCGAATGGCGATCAAACCGACAGTGATTGACGTTAATAAGGCTATCGGGCCAATCCATTGAAAGCTGATTGGGTCTTCACAAGTTGTCCATGTTTCGCCTGTTGCTGCATCGGTTTTAATAATAAAGGCAGAGTTAAGTGATATTGGTTCGATACCAAAATAAGTATGCAAGAAATAGACTAACGGCCCTGAAAATGCAATCAATGCAGCAACGATTACACTGGTAATTGTCGCTAACCAAACGTGCCACGCTCGGGCACGCGGAACGAATAAGGCAAAGAAGAACAAACCGAAAATAGGTGTGGTTAGCAGATTGACAGTTTTGGCTGTGACAGCGGTAATATTCCCCTCAATGTATTCCATCATTGAACTGCTTAAAATCACGATGGCTCCAATACTCAGTGCGAGCAGGCGAACTCTGAACATATGGGCACGTTTGGTTTGAGCTTGCCATCCAAAGCGTTCGAGAAAATCGCTTGATACCACGGCAGTGATGGAGTTGACGCCTGAATCAATACTACTCATGGCAGCAGCAAACATCGCCGCGACGACAAGACCTGCAATGCCGACAGGTAAGTGGAAGGCGATGTAATGCGGAAATAGTTCGTCAGCGTTATTTTTAATAGACATGGTCGCGGGTAACTGGTCTGTGTGAGTTTGAAAGTAGCTGAGTACGGCAAAACCCACGATGACTAATGTTAATTGGATGATGAACGCTGTTGATAGCTGTATTAACAGCGCTTTTCTCGCCTGAATGACATTTTCGGTAGCCATGAATCGTTGTATTGAGGTTTGATCACCGCCTAGCGTTGCGGTATACCAGACGAAAATCGATAACACCGTGCCGACGACCGTCACCCGGGTTTTTGGATCAAGGCTAATAATTGGTTGAGCGTCCCAATGTGGTTGCCATTGGGTTGGTACCCAGCTGAATCCGCCGAAGTCATATGTGACCATGGCGATGACTAATAAGGCGCCGCCGAACATTAGTACGGTTTGTACACAGTCTGTGATTACCACCGCACGTATACCGCCGAGTGTTGTATAAATGATTGACACGACGCCAATGGCCAAAACAATCCAGGGCATCCATTGAGCATCGATTCCCATCATGATGACCATGGCCTTCGCGGCGATGTACACCAATAATGTCATCCACACTAATCGTAGTGCGATAAACAGCACGCCGCCTAATAGTCGAATACTCAAGCCTAACCGACCTTCGAGTAATTCGTAGGCGCTGGTCACGCGACGTTTCATATAGATAGGTAGTAATAAATACCCGACGACAAAGTAGACCATCGGTAATGCAATAAATGAACTCATTACAACAGGACCCTTGCCGCTCGCTTCTCCTGGCATGGCAAGGTATGAAATGGTACTCAGTAAGGTTGCAAACAGCGAGATTCCGATAACGGTCGGATTCATTTTGCCATTGCCAATGAAGTATTCTTCTGTCGACGTTTGACGACGACTGTAATACAACCCTAAAGCGATAGTCGCGAGCGCATAAATGACGATTAATGCCCAATCAATTAATTGCAACCCAGCTGTCCCGAGTTTTATAGAATCGACTGTATCCAAAGCCTGCGATGTATTGGGAGCAATAGCCAGCGCCAGGAATGTTTTATATTTCCATTTCCATTTGCATTTTATGAAAGAATGTATCAACTGATTCATGCCTTACTATACCGTTATTAAAATACATTGACTAAGCAGACATTGACATTAATAAACCATGGCTTAAATAGTCTATACCTGTACTTCGTCTTACGTTCGTCCAGGATGCGGTTGCTTAGAATGAGAATGGTTGTGTTAAGCAGCAACTTGCACTAAGTCTTCAAACACCGTTAAAAAAACGATAGACTAATCATATCTTAAACAAAAATATTACTTCTGCTATGACCACACAGCGTCGAATTCAACCCATGCCAGTACAACTGGTTAATCAGATCGCCGCAGGTGAAGTTGTCGAGCGTCCGGCAGCGGTGGTAAAAGAACTGCTTGAAAATAGTCTGGATGCCGGTGCGACAAAAATTGTCATCGATGTTGAAAAGGGTGGCACAAAACTTATCCGCGTCGCCGATAATGGACACGGCATTCATAAAGACGATCTGGTGTTATCGTTATCACCGCATGCTACCAGCAAAATTCGTACTATTGATGATCTTGAAGAAGTCGCAAGTTTGGGATTTCGTGGTGAGGCATTACCGAGTATCGCTTCGGTCAGTCATCTACAACTCACATCTTGTTGGCAAGACGGTGATGAAACCTGGCAGTTGACGATGAACAACAGTGCGGCAAGTGAACTTTCACCCGCCGCGAAAAAAACGGGAACAACCGTTGAAGTTCGTGATCTGTTTTTTAATGTGCCTGCCAGGCGTAAATTTCTTCGCACCGAAAAAACAGAGTTTTCACATCTTGAAGATGTCGTAAAGCGCATCTCGCTCAGTCGATTCGACGTAGATATCTCTTTGCGCCATAACCAGCGTGTGGTCAAAGCCTTGCGCGCTGCAAATAACCGCGTGGAACAGGAAAAACGTATCGCTGAAATATTAGGGCCTGCTTTTATAGGACAAGCCGTACATATGGAATTTGACTACGAAGGTCTGCGACTGTGGGGTTGGGTCGCCGAACCAACGTTCTCACGTAGCCAGGCAGATATGCAGTATTTTTATGTGAATGGCCGCGTCGTGAGAGATCGTCTGGTAACGCATGCGGTACGTCAGGCGTATTCGGACGTGCTTTTTCATGGACGGCATCCTGCTTATGTATTGTTTTTTGAATGCGACCCGGCCATGGTCGATGTTAATGCACACCCTGGCAAACATGAAGTTCGGTTTAGGCAGGGACGCCAAGTGCATGACTTTCTTTTCCGAGCGATACATAAGAGTCTGGCGGAAGTGATTTCTAATGATACCAGCTCACATGAATTGCATCATTTTTCAAAGGCCGCATTTGCTGCATCCGAACCCACCTTAACGGCTTCGCATCCTGGCATACAAAATCAGTATTCGAAGCAATCCTCGATGCCCTTCGCTGTAGCTGAGCAAAGACGAGCCTATACTGAGTTTGCCAGGAAATATACAGATGTTGCCGCCGTCGATTCAGACAAAGAACCTTCAGCTGAAATGTCGATAGAAGCAATGCCACCGCTTGGTTTTGCACGTGCACAGTTGCATGGTATCTACATACTGGCAGAAAATGCACAGGGCATGGTTTTGGTTGATATGCATGCTGCACATGAGCGCATCACTTACGAGCGATTAAAGTCCGCACAAATAGGCGAGGGGATTCAAACCCAACCGTTATTGGTGCCGCTAACAATTGCTGTAAGTAGCAAAGAAGCGCAAATAGTCGAAGATCAGACGAAGCTGTTCAGCGAACTTGGTTTTGAAGTTGACCGCATCGCGGATGAAAGTATTAAATTACGTCAATTGCCGGTTATATTATCCAACAGCGATGTAGAAACATTATTGCGCGACGTGCTTTCGGATCTTGTCATACATGGTAACAGTACGCGTATCCAGGAGGAAATGAATGAGATTTTATCCACCATGGCATGCCATGGCTCCATTCGAGCAAACCGTAAATTAACCATCGAAGAAATGAATGCTCTGTTACGAGATATGGAAATAACCGAACGCAGTGGCCAGTGTAATCACGGACGACCAACGTGGATACAATTGAGCATTGCCGAGTTGGATAAAATGTTTATGCGTGGACGATAGTCGTTAGTGATTTATAAATATAGTTTTTTCACCACAGAGACACAGAGAAATATTCTTGTTCTTACCTTAATTTTCTCCGTGCCCTTTGTGTCTCTGTGGTTAGATTGTTTTTCAATAAGTGAATAATGAATGATTTAATTATCCAGCAAGGAGCCAACCCAGACGCGTCAATCGCAATTTTTATTATGGGGCCTACCGCCACTGGTAAAACCGACCTTGCGATAGCGATAAACCGTGAACTACCTTCCAGTTTGACCAGTGTCGATTCCGCACTGGTCTATCAAGGTATGAATATCGGTACGGCAAAACCTGCCCCCGATACTTTACGTGACCACCCGCATCACCTTATTGATATTATCGACCCCGCAGAGGTTTATTCAGCAGGCCAGTTTCGTGAAGATGCGTTACAGATAATGCAACAAGATGTGGTGCAGCATCGTACCTCGGTCTTAGTTGGTGGCACGATGCTGTACTTTAATACTCTACAAAAAGGCATGGCGGCAATGCCCGAAGTCGATCGTGCAGTAAAGCAGACAATCGAGTTGGAGGCAAAGACGAAAGGCATTGCGTCGATGCACGAACGCTTAAAAAAAATCGATCCAGTGTCAGCAAAGCGCATTCATAAAAATGATCCACAGAGAATTAAAAGGGCGCTAGAACTATATGATTTTACTGGTAAAACACTGACACAATTCTGGTCTGAGCAAACCCAAAACGAGGTTAAAAACAAGTTCCCTTATCGTTGTGTAAAGATAGCACTTATGCCCGAAGACCGTGTTGAACTTCGCAAACGCATTACCGATCGGTTTGATGTCATGTTAAATCAAGGCCTTGTTGAAGAAGTTGAAGGTTTATTTAAACGCGATGATTTGCATATAGAAATGCCCTCAATACGTGCGGTAGGTTACCGCCAGGTATGGGCTTATCTGGCAGGGGATTATGGTTTCGATGAGATGCGTGACAAAGCTATAATCGCAACGGCGCAGTTGGCAAAACGCCAGATGACCTGGTTACGCAAAGAACAGGATTGTAACTTTATAGAACCGAAGACATTAAATACGTCGAAAGTCCTGAAAAACCTCAAATTTTTACTATCATAAAAGTGTAGCAAATACTTGCAACCAGAACGACTTGCAGGCATTACTGTCTATAACCTCAGATAATAAAAACAATATATAAAAATATTGGGGAATCAATTATGTCAAAAGGGCACCATTTACAAGACCCTTATTTAAATGCATTAAGAAGAGAGAAAGTACCGGTTTCAATCTTTCTTGTTAATGGTATTAAATTACAGGGGCAGATCGAATCGTTTGWTCAATTTGCTGTACTGTTAAAAAACACAGTGACTCAGATGGTATACAAACATGCAATCTCGACGGTTGTACCTTCGCGCCAGATAAAATGGAGTGATGATACAGAAGCTGACAGTGAGAAAGAGAATTAAGTATAATGACAACGACGATATGAGAGGGTCGCCAATGGCGGCCATTTTTTTTGCCTGTTTAGAATGTTATTATATAAAATAATTTACATTAATAATAATTTATAACTACTTGAGTTTATAATATATGTTAGATGTAGAACGCGTAGAAGGTGGTAATCGAGCAATACTTGTCCACATGGACATCTATGATGAAGCACATCGTGAAAACTTGTCCGAATTTAAAGAACTGGTTCTTTCTTCGGGTGCGGACATACTTACTATCGCTACCACCAGTCGCCAACGAGCTGATCCTAAATATTTCATTGGTAGCGGTAAAGCAAAAGAAATAGCTGAACTGGTTAAACATTACGATGCGGATATCGTACTTTTTAATCATCAACTAGCGGCTTCTCAAGAACGCAATCTGGAAGAGATAGTTGAATGCCGGGTGCTTGATCGCACCGGGCTCATACTGGATATTTTTGCCCAGCGAGCGCGCTCGTTCGAAGGTAAATTACAGGTCGAACTTGCACAACTACGGCATCTTTCAACTCGATTGGTCAGAGGTTGGACGCATCTTGAAAGACAAAAAGGCGGCATCGGGTTACGCGGCCCGGGTGAGACGCAGTTAGAAACAGACCGGCGATTACTTAATTTGCGTATCAAACAAATAAATAAGCGTCTAGATAAAGTTAAAAAACAACGCGAGCAGGGCAGGCAGGCCAGGCAAAAAGCAGAGATAGTCACCGTGTCACTGGTGGGTTATACCAACGCCGGTAAATCCAGCTTATTTAATGCGTTATCAGATGGTCATGTTTATGTGCAGGATAAATTGTTCGCAACGCTTGACCCGACACTTCGTCGCGTAGATCTGAGCCGTGATGTCTCGATGGTACTGGCTGATACTGTAGGTTTTATTCGTCACCTGCCGCATGATCTGGTTAATGCCTTTCGTTCGACCTTGCAGGAAACCGCACAAGCACAGTTATTGTTACATGTTATCGATTCAGCGGATGAAAATCGTGAGGCCAATATTGACGAAGTAGAAAAAGTGCTCAATCAGATTGATGCCAATGATATTCATTGTATACAGATTATGAATAAAGTGGACTTGACCGGCGTAAAGCCAAGGATTGACATAGGTGATGATGGCCGTGTTAAGCGTATTTGGTTGTCGGTAGAAAAAGGTATCGGCATCGACTTGCTTAAGCAGACATTGGTCGACTTGTTCCGCGTTCAGATGATTGAAGGCAAGCTGTCTCTTTCACCCGCAGACGCGAGAGTGCGAGCAAAACTGTTTGAGATTGGGGCTGTGCGTAATGAAACGATTGATGAAGATGGGCAGTTTATTTTGCAGATTAGTATCTCGCGGCGTGATTTAAGTCAATTTGAGTCGAGAGAGCATATTCCATTGGAAGCGATGTTGGTATAATGCTGTGCTTTGAAGTGACTGAGTATTAAGGTTATTTTAATTGTTATCAAGCGTCTAATGGTAAAAAGCTTTTAAAGCGTAAATATTCAGGTAGAATGTCGCGCTTGCGAGTGTTGAATTTGAACATGCTATCAACATCATTAATTTTTATAGTGAGTCTTAGGAAAATATATGCGAAAGCAAAACGACGGTGAACAAACAATGGCCTGGAATGAACCTGGTGGCGACGGTAACAAAGATCCCTGGGGCAAGAGCGGGAATCGTAGTAATCAAGGGCCGCCTGATTTGGATGAGGTATTCAAAAACCTGCAGAAGAAATTTGGAAGCTTGTTTGGTGGTAACGGTGGTGGACGTTCTGGTGGTGGAAGCGCTGGAATACCCGGTGGCCTAGGTATCGGCGTAGTCATCGCAATATTACTGGGCTTTTGGATGACGACCGGCTTTTATAAAATTGAAGAAGCTGAACGTGGTGTCGTTTTTCGTTTTGGCCAGCATGTCGAGACCACGCAAAAAGGTCTGCATTGGCATTTGCCCGTGCCGATAGAGCGTGTTGAAAAAGTAGACGTTACCAAGGTTTACACAACACCCATTAATTCGACCATGTTGACCCAGGACGAAAATATCGTTGATATTATTGGAACGGTTCAATATCAAATTAATAGCGCCGAAGAATATTTATTTAATGTGAGAAACCCAGATATATCGTTATCTCAGGTTACCGAGAGTGCGCTGCGCCAAAGTATTGGTCGTAGTAAAATGGATTATGTTATTACCGAAGGTCGTGGTGAGATTGCGATACAGGTTAAAGACATCATTCAAACGGTTGTAAATAAATACGGAACAGGGTTATCGATTTTCAAAGTTAATATCCAAAACGCGAAACCACCAGAAGCGGTTAAAGATGCTTTTGATGATGTTACAAAGGCACGTGAAGATGAAGAACGTTTCAAAAATGAAGCAGAAGCTTACCGAAACGAGGTAATACCAAAAGCACGTGGTGCGTCTGCACGTATGCGTGAGGAAGCAGATGCTTATAGAAATGAAGTAATCGCCAGAGCAGAAGGTGAAGCGAAACGATTCGATCAACTTTTAACAGAATATAAAAAATCACCAAAGATTACTCGAGACCGTTTATATCTGGACATGATGGAATCAGTGCTTAGCAATAGTTCAAAAGTGTTGATTGATGTAGATGGTGGTAATAATTTACTTTATTTACCTCTGGATAAACTAATGGATAGACAAAGTAGCAGTAGTGAGACCCGTCAGCAAAAAGCAGCTGCAGATATATTGAGAGATATTCAGCAACGTGGTGCTAATAAAAACACACGACGTGCCAGAATAGATGACTTACGCTCAAGAGGAGCACGATAATGATTATGAACAGTTTAAAAATTATTGTACCTGTGTTCGGCTTGTTAATTTGGGCATCGGTGTTTACAGTTGACGAGCGTGAGGAAGCTATTCTGTTTCAATTCGGTGAAATTATAGAGTCTGATTTTGAACCTGGCCTTCATTTTAAAATGCCCTTTATTAACAATGTAAGAAAATTCGATAACCGAATTTTAACCATTGATCAGAAGCCAGAGCGATTTCTTACCCAGGAGAAAAAAGACTTAATCGTCGACTCGTACGTTAAATGGCGTATTACTGACGTGGTGCAGTATTTTAAAACCACACAGGGTGATGAATTAACGGCCGGGCGTTTGTTATATGAAAACATTAACAATGGTCTGCGTGACGAATTCGGTAAACGTACGATTCAGGACATTATCTCAGGTGATCGTGCCCAGATTATGAGTCTAATGACGCAACAGGCATCGAGTCATGCAAAAACACTTGGTATCGAAGTGGTCGACGTTCGTGTCAAGAAAGTCGATTATCCCACCCGTGTTAGTAATTCGGTTTATCAACGTATGCGTGCAGAGCGTGAACGTGAAGCGCGAGATTTTCGTTCCAAAGGCCATGAAGCCTCGGAGCGAATCCAGGCGGATGCTGATCGTCAGCGTACGGTTCTAATCGCGGAGGCTTATCGTGATTCTGAGATCGTTCGTGGTGAAGGCGATGCCGTTGCGACCGAAATCTATGCGAAAGCCTTCAGTAAAGACAGAGAGTTCTATAAGTTTTCTCGCAGCTTAACTGCTTATACTAAAAACTTTTCAAGCGCTAGCGATGTGATATTGCTAAAACCTGATTCTGAGTACTTCCGTTACTTTAAAGACCCATCGGGTAAGAAAAAATAAAAGACCGATGTGGGATAGTCTAATTCCTGCGCTCGCGCTGGTGCTGGTGATAGAAGGTGTATTGCCTTTTTTAAGCCCGAAAAACTGGCGAGATGCGATGTCGCAGGCAGCTCAATTACCAGACAACACTTTACGAAGCATGGGTTTTGTCAGTATGTTGGCTGGCGTTATTATTCTTTATCTGATTCAATAAATTAGCTTAATAAAAAAAATATTACGACGATGGCAATAAAACAACATTGGATCTTACCGGAAGGTATCGAAGAGGTTCTTCCTGAGCAAGCTGCAAGATTCGAAACAATACGCCGATTGTTACTTGATCTGTATGCCAGTTGGGGTTATGAGCTGGTGATGCCGCCAACGATTGATTTTATTGAATCATTGTTGACCGGTACGGGACATGATCTCGATCTGCAGACCTTCAAATTAGTCGATCAGCTGTCAGGTAGAACTCTGGGTCTACGTGCCGATATGACGCCGCAAGTAGCAAGAATTGATGCACATCAATTACAACGCGAGGGGCCTACTCGATTATGCTATATCGGTACGGTGTTACGTACGAAACCCGATAGTATTGGTGACAGCCGTAGTCCTCTGCAGGTAGGTGCCGAATTATATGGACATTCAGGCGTTGAGTCAGAAGTCGAAATTATTGGTTTAATGCTACAGACATTCTCTGCTATGGAAATTGAGGACGTTTATCTCGATATGGGTAATGTCGATATTTATCGTGGGTTAGCAAAACAGGCCGGTTTATCGGCTGAAGTAGAAAGCCAGCTATTTGAGATGTTACAACGTAAAGCGGTCACTGAAATCGATACTTTATTAAACTCCCTGGTGATTGATACTGATGTGCAAATGATGTTA